>JAFGME010000304.1 GCA_016927695.1 Bacteroidales bacterium | reverse complement strand
TAAAAATAATTTTATGTAAAGATATACCATTTTCTTCAATTATCCTGACAAAATGCATCCCTTTTGAGCAAAGTGATATATCCAGGGGATACGCTTCACCCTGGTGTAAACCCGATACATTAATTTCTTTTACCTGTCTGCCTGTGATGTCATAAACTTCAACCACAATATCTGAATGCAGACTGTCGAGCCTCTTCAAATACAGTGTGCTGTGTGCCGGATTTGGCAAAACTTCAATAAAAGCCGTCTCTTTGACCATGGTATCCGGTATGAAAAGTTCAAGACCACCCAGTGTCATCTGTCCGGTATTCACAGGATCAAGCCAGGGAAGCAGCCGGAGTGTGTCGTCAGTACCATTGGACGACCAGTGGTAAGAAAACTTCCCGTAATAATCGGGAAGTGTGGGCTGATTACAGCTGGCTTGCCCGCCGGTTAAAGTGCCAATCACCCTTCCTGCCTGATCAAAAAGCGGCGACCCTGAGGAACCGGGCTCGGTAACGCCATAACCGTTGGTTGTTTGCGACCATGTGACCTGCCAGTGTGATGCCAGGCCATTTCCCTGCCATCCCGAAGAAATTAAAGGTGAACTGAAAGTGGATATTTTTTTAATGTCGCCTTCCGGGTGATGAATGGTAACCCCTTCTGCAGCAGCAATATCCAATGCATTCCACCCATTGAAATACACATTATATCCTGAGGGTATCTCCTGCTGGAGTTTCACCAGGTAAAAATCAGAACCATCCGTGCCATGATCTCCTCCGCTCGCCACTTTCACGGCTCCTGTCAATGATTTAAGCTGAGGCGACTGAAAAGGGTTCTCACAATCCGGGCTTTCGAAATCAAAATAAAATATCCATTGCTCAAGATCCTGAGGTGTTGCATACTTGAAAAACTTATAAGCGCAATGGTCTGCGGTGAGTATGTATGGTGTTTTATCCATGCCCGTATTATTGACCAGGGCGCCTGTGCACCAGAAAGAAGCAGATCCGACACGGCAACTGATTCTTACAATCCCCTTTTTTTCATCTTTCCAACCCTCTCCTTCGGGAGAACAGTTGATGTTCACTTCGCATGGGCCGGAATCGCCGAACCCCCTGCCATTGATGTAATCATTTACACCACGGTAAAAGTATGCCACATCTGAAATACGAAACTCAGATGCTGCAGTAATGCCAAAAGGCTTGAAGTACTCAATGATAACGTGTTCTCCAAAAAGGTGCCCGATGGCATAAAAACCTCCGTCCCGGTTATTTTTATCCGTGAAAGCGCCTGACAATTGATTTCCTGATTCATTATAAATATGAAGAGTGCATCCGGAAGCCAAAGAAAACTCTGAAAAATACAGGCCGACAGCTTTTGCACCCTTTGCTTCTATTTTGAGCTGCCAAATCGTTCCTTTACCAGGTATTTCTCTCCATGTGCCACAACTTTCCATTGTAACATCAACCGGAATGAGGACAGCGTTACGGCGGGGAATACCGGGGCCTTCATCCACACTGTCTTCCCTCATCAGTTGGCTGATTTCAGGGACATTCACATTAAAAGCGGCGATACCGGCATTTTTACCGGCCTCAACCTCTGAAAAGCTCACCGGAATACCGCCGGAACTAACCTGGGCCGGTAATTTTTGCAGGCAGAAACCGGGTAATATGAACACCATCCATACAAACCACCATAACAGCCCTCTTTTCTGTGTATTCATAAAAGCAACTGATTTTCAAAATTCAACAATCATCCAAAACAATTACAGCCTTCTATTTCCCAAATGTATAAAAATCTTTTTTAATCATTACTTTTGCAGTCGCGAAATATTTAATGTCATGCTTGCAAAGTTAGAGGCGATATCGAAACGATGGAGAGATATTCAGGAAAAAATCAATGACCCCGATGTAATGTCGGATATGAAAAAATATATCAAGCTCAGCAAAGATTACAAAGAGCTTGAACCCATTGTGAAGGCACATAATAAGTACAGTAAGCTTCTCAACGATCTGAAGTCGGCCAGGGAAATACTGCATAGTGAAAAAGACGAGGAGATGAGAGAACTTGCCAAGTCGGAAATTACCGAGCTGAGTGAAAAAAAAAACCTCATGGAGGAAGAAATCCGGATCATGCTTATCCCTAAAGATCCTCAGGATAAAAAAAATGCCATTGTGGAAATCAGGGCGGGTACAGGCGGTGATGAAGCAAGCATTTTTGCCGGAGACCTTTTCAGGATGTACAATAAATATTGTGAAACCGAAGGATGGAAAACAGAAACCATTGATGTGAATGAGGGCACAATGGGCGGTTTTAAAGAAATCATCTTTGAAGTGAAGGGAAATGAAGTTTACGGAAGACTGAAGTACGAATCGGGGGTGCACAGGGTGCAAAGGGTGCCAAAAACAGAGGCCCAGGGGAGGATACACACCAGCGCGGCATCGGTGGTCGTGCTTCCTGAAGCAGATGAAATTGATGTTGAAATAGCTCAGAGCGACCTCCGCATCGACAGGTTTTGCTCTTCCGGTCCCGGGGGTCAATCGGTAAATACTACCTATTCCGCAGTAAGAATAACCCATATCCCCACCGGAATAGTGGCTACCTGCCAGGATGAGAAATCCCAGATAAAAAACCTCGAAAAAGCAATGGCTGTGCTCAGAACACGGCTCTATGAGCTTGAGTACAAGAAGCAACTTGAGGAGGTTTCTTCTAAAAGGAAAACCATGGTGTCCACAGGCGACAGATCTGCAAAAATCAGGACCTATAACTGGCCTCAGGGCAGGGTGACCGATCACAGAATCAACCTTACTCTCTATAACCTGCAATCTATCATCGATGGGAACATTCATGAACTCATCGACCAGTTGCAGTTGGCAGAAAATGCCGAGAGACTCAAAGAAGATTTATGAATTTAATCCTTCTTTTATGAGCCGCAACCATCTTTTCGACCTCATCAGGGAGAAGAAATCATTTCTTTGTATCGGACTTGATCCGGAAGCCGGAAAAATCCCCCATCACCTCAGGGAAGCAGAGAACTTCCAGTTTGAATTCAATAAACGGATCATTGACTCAACGATCGATATCACTGTTGCTTACAAGCTAAACGCCGCATTTTACGAAAGCGAGGGTTCAGCAGGGTGGATAAGCATGGAAAAGACCATTGAATATTTAGGGCAATACAAAAATGAGATTTTCACCATCGCCGATGCCAAAAGAGGTGATATCGGGAACACTTCACGAATGTATTCACAGGCTTTTCTTGAAAAGCTGGGATTCGATGCAATTACGGTCAGCCCGTATATGGGAGAAGACTCGGTGGCCCCCTTTCTTGGGTCGCCGGACAAATGGATCATCATCCTCGCCCTCACTTCAAATGCCGGGTCAAAGGATTTTCAAATGATAGAAAATACCACAACGGGAAAAAAACTGTATGAGGAGGTTTTGCTACGCTCTTCAGCATGGGGAACAGCAGACAACATCATGTATGTCGCCGGCGCAACAAAAGCAGAGAAGCTCGCAGATATCAGAAAGATCATTCCGGATCACTTCCTCCTGGTGCCCGGTGTCGGGGCCCAGGGCGGCAGCCTTGAGCAAGTGGCAAAATACGGGTTAAACAGCCAATGTGGCCTTATTGTCAATTCCTCACGCGGGATCATCTTTGCTTCTTCAGGGTTGGATTTTGCAGAAAAAGCGAGGGAAGAAGCGATTAAGATGCAAAAGGCCATGAGTGCAATACTGGACTCAATGCCCTGATTTATGTACGATAAGGAATACTGGATTGAAAAGTTAGGGCTGTTGTCACACCCTGAAGGAGGTTTTTTTAAAGAGATCTACCGCTCACCTGAAATGATCAGTAAAAAATGCCTTCCGGGAAGGTATTCAAGCTTCAGACCTTACAGTACTTCGATCTATTTCATGATTACTTCCGACCGGTTTTCTGCTTTCCACAGGGTAAAATCGGACGAAATCTGGCATTTTTATACCGGCTCTCCTTTAACCCTGCATATCCTTCATCCCACCGGGAAGCTTTTCAGCCGGATACTGGGGCCCGGTTTTCATGAAGATCAGGTATTTCAGCTTGCCATACCGAAAGGCTGCTGGTTTGCCGCCGAAATTCAGGAGGTCAATGGATTCACCCTTGTGGGTTGTACAGTATCGCCGGGTTTTGATTTCGATGATTTCGAAATGGCAGAAAAAGAAAAACTGCTGCATTGGTATCCTGCTCATAAAGCAATCATTGAAAGATTGTGCAGAGAAACATAATTCCCTGTCAGGTACCGCTGAGCCAGTTTCCCAAAACATCAAAGGCATCTGTAAGTTTCCTGCAATTTTTATTCACAAATCCACCGTTAAGGGTTGCGCCGGCATATTCCTCCGATGCCGACTTCAAGGCATTTGTTCCGTTAAAGTCAACATAGGCTATCCTTGCCGTCAACTCTTCAGGCTGCCTGCCAAAATCACTTCCGGGAAGCATTGCCACTCCTGTTTCATCAAGAAGCCTCACGTATAACTCGGACGAGGTGTAAATCCCTCTCTCTTTAAGTTTTGACCGGTAAAATTCAAAATTAGGAAACAAATAAAACGCACCCTGAGGTTCAGGGAAGGTTACATTCATTTTTATGAATTGCTCACCAAGGGTTTTGGCGATCACCCTCAACACCCTCCGGGAATGATGCAGGTAATCATCAATCTCCTTTCCGCCTTCAAAAGCGCTGATGGCAGCATACTGAATCGGCGCCGATGTGGCAGTGTAAGTTTCACTGGCCACGATGGCCATGGCATCCATCAGCCATCGTAAAGATTTTGGAAAAGTGAAGGTGCCGAGCCTCCATCCGCCTGCGCCACACCATTTACTCAGGCCACTGCTGATAATGGTGCCTTCAGGATAGAAACGCGCCACTGAAACATGTTTGGCCTGATGATGGATCATTCCGTAAATCTCATCAGAAATCAGAACAACATGGTATTTCCGGGCAACCTCCGCCAATTGCTTCAGCCGTTCTGTTTTATAAGTAGTACCCGTCGGATTGGAAGGGTAATTCAGGATAACAATTCTTGGCCTGTCAGGATCGGACCGGCAAATCATTTCAAGCTTTTCCGGAGATAAGCGCCAGTTGTCCTCCTCGGAGGTGGGCACCCAGGTTACATTCCTTCCGATGATCCTTGCCTGTGGCGAATAGGAAACCCAGCTTGGCGTCGGAATGATCAGGTCACCATAATAAACAAGCTGTAAAATAAAAATTAACTCTTTGGATCCCGGGCCAATGAAGATATCGTCAGGAGAGCAGTCAACTTTATGTTCCCTGAGGTTAAACCCGGCAATGGCTTCACGAAGGAGGCCCAACCCTTTGACAGGAAGGTAATCCTTTTGATGGGCATTTCTCTTTAACGCCTCCACTACCTTTGTGGGAACAGGAAAAGGCGACTGACCCAG
>JAFGME010000303.1 GCA_016927695.1 Bacteroidales bacterium | reverse complement strand
CTTCATACTTCTTTTGCAAAACAATATCTTCAATCATATCAATATTTTTTTGCAAATGTACTATTTATTTCTTAACAAATACTTAGTCCTCTTTTCTTCTTCCTTCACACCTCCACCCATCCGTTTTTGATGGCGAACATTACGAGGTTGGGTGCGTTTTTGGCCCCGGTTTTTTCGAACAGCCTGGCCCGGTGCCCGTCAATGGTCCTCTGGCTCAGGCCCAGGAATTTTGATATCTCGGCATTTGAATAGCCCTTGCAGATGAGGTGTAGTACCTCCTGCTCCCTGTCGGTGAGTTTCACAGTGGTTTCCTTCTGCCTGGTTTTGAAAAATTTATTGGCCGAGCTGATAAACTCTTCTGAGAAATAGCTTTCATCTTCCATTACCAGATGCAGGGCCCTCTCGAGTTCAGTGGAGGTGGTTTTTTTTAACAGGAACCCGCAGGCGCCTGCCTCTATCATCCGGTTGAAATAGCTCACCTCTTCAAACATGGTAAGGGCAATGACCCTGATATCAGGGTATTTTTCTACCACTTTACGGGTGGCTTCCACACCGTCCATCACAGGCATTTTGATGTCCATCAGCACGATGTCGGTGGTTTGCTTTTTGAGCAGATCAAGCAGCTCGTTACCGTTGGAGGCCTCGCCCACAACCTTCACATCGTCCATCTCGTTCAATACGGTGATGAGCCCTTTCCTGAAAATGACGTGATCGTCAACAATGACTGTTTTGATGATTTCCATGCTATTTCCTGCTTTCTTTTAATTTGACGGATGCGATCAGGAACATCCCTTTTCCCGGTTCACTGTTGATGTCCACTGTTCCCTGCACCGATTTTATTTTATTGATGATATTGTTCAATCCCAGCCCTTTTGAATCCCTGATGGTATGGGCCGCATCAAAACCGGCGCCATCGTCTTTGTAGTACAAAATTATCTGATTTTCAAAGCTTTTCAGGTCAATTTTTACATTATTTGCTCCGGAATGCCGGAGGGTATTGTTCACCAGTTCCTTTACGGCCTGGTAAAGTATCGTTTCTTCCAGTCTTCTTTCGCTGATGGTGTAATGTTGTGTGTTTAGCTGTATCACCAGTGATTTTGTTTCATTTATGTACCCGCAGAAGTCGTGTATGGCGGCTGCCAGCCCGAAATCCTGCAATATATTTGGCCTGATATTCCTTGATATCTCCCGGGTGGAAGAGATGGCCATGTCCACCAGTTCGTCGATGTTTTTGACGGCTTCTTCCTGGCTGATGTTTTTGTAGTTTCCTTTTTTGATCAGGTCGGTGTAAAGTTTGATGGTGGAAAGCACCGGCCCCAGTCCGTCGTGGAGGTCGGCAGAGAACCGTTTTCTTTCATTTTCCTCTGTCTGAATAATGGTTGACAGGATACGCTCTTCGGTTTCCCTGCGCTCTGTGATGTCACGTGCAATGGTCAGGATGGCCTTTCCGTTCCTGAAATCGATCAAACGGCTTTTCATCTCCATTGGGATCACCTTTCCGTTTTTGGATATGTTTTCCGACTCAAACCTGTAGTGGCCGAATTTTCTTGCCATTTCAAGGTTTTTAGGCACATTGGCAAGGTATTTTTCTGTCTTGACCTGCCGTATGTTCATGCCAAGCAGTTCTTCACGCGAATATCCCAGGCTGTCGCATCCCACCTGGTTCACCTCAATGAAGTTGCCTGAGAGGTCCGTCACATAAATATCGTCCGAACTGTTGTTAAAAAGAGTGATGAAATGCCTTTCCGATTGTTCGAGGGCCGCTTCGGTTTTTTTCAGCTTCGCACCCGACTCCTCCAATTTGTTGAGAAATCCCCTTAATTTGTCGGCCGTGGTGAGGTAAGTGATGATGGAGAACATCAGGATGATCAGGAGGGCGATGAAGGAAGAATTGATGATGATATTCCTTATAAGCCTGCCGGTTTCCTCCCGGATCGGAACCGCTGCGGCTACAATAAGCCTGTATTCGGGGATGTAATCAAAGACTGCCATTTTTTTCGCCGGGTTCCGTTTCAGCCTGTATTCACTCACCCCCTTTTTGGTTTGGATCATATGCTGTATGGCCTCTTCATCTCCCCAGTTTTCGCCTTCGGCATAAGGGTGTATTACGAAAACACCCTCTTCGTCAATGACAAAGGGAAAACCTGTTTTGCTTATCCTGAGTTCGTTGATTTTCGTCCTGAGTTCCGTAAGGTCCTTTTCGGGCAGGCCGACGAATATCATTCCAATGGTATTTCCATTTTCCATCAGGGGTTCATAAGCTGTTATATGCCAATTGTTCACAACAAAAGCCCGTCCGAAATAGGGCTTTCCTTTCTCCACAGTTTCAGTAACCGGTGAATTGCCCGGGATGAAGGTTCCCACGGCACGGCCTCCTTCTTCGGTCAGCACATTGGTGGAGATACGCAGGTAACCGCTGTCGGTTTTCTGAAACACCGTGGCCATGCTGCCTGTGAGGTAACGGACATGATCGACAAAGGAGTGGTCGTTAAGCAGGGAATGGTTTCCCAGTTTCCAGATGTTGATTTCCGTTTCATGTTTTGTATGAGTGAGCTGGTTAACAGCCGTCACCTTCACTTTATCGTTGCTTATCTCAAATGAACGGGAATAAAACAGGTCATGGGCCACCCGGAGGGCGGTTTGCACCTTTTCCTTTTTCAGCGTCTGCTCACGCTCCAGCATTTTCCGCAGGGTCTGAACCTCAACGGTAAGATTTCTTTCCAGGGAATCATAGATATTTTTACGGGCCCGCGAAATGGAGTACCATGTGATGATGGCCACCGAAAGGATGATGCCTGCCGCTATGGGAAGAAAAAATCTGAGCTTGGGCGACATTTTTGGGAATAACATTGCATTAAAGTATATATGCGTACTGCCGTTCTTTTTTCAGCATGGCTGTAAATATTTCCTCATGAACATGCTGCAAAATTAAAATAATAATATTTTAGCCGGACAAATATTCTCAACATGGAAGCGCCCGATCTGGATTATATAAGAAAGCAGTTTCCTGCCCTGCAGGATGGCTATGTTTTTTTCGACAATGCCGGCGGATCACAAACCCTGAAGCATTGTGCGGAAAAGATCAGCGATTACCTTTTGCACACCAATGTTCAGTTGGGAGCAAGTTATACTGTCTCAGCCCTTTCAGGCAGAAGGGTTGCCTCGGCGAAACAGCAGCTTGCCGGCTGGATCAACGCGTCCGACCCCGTGGAAGTGGCGCCCGGCCCATCCACCACCCAGCTTCTTCAGAACCTTGCCAGATCTTTCGTGAAAACCCTGAAGCCCGGGGATGAAGTGATTGTCACCAATTGCGATCATGAGGCCAACATCGGCCCTTGGATGAACCTCAGGGAGAAGGGCATTACGGTGAAGATATGGAAGATAAACCGCGACGACCTCCGGCTGCATACGGATGACCTGGAACGGCTGATGACCGGTAAAACCCGGCTGGTGGCCTTCACTCATGTTTCCAACATTCTCGGAACGATACATCCCGTAAAAGAGATAACCGCTTTTGTGCATGAACGCGGAGCGCTGGTTTGTATCGACGGCGTTGCTTTTGCACCGCACAGGCAGGTGGACGTGCAGGATCTGGATGTGGATTTTTATGTATTCAGCTTTTACAAGGTTTTCGGGCCGCATTATTCCATATTGTATGCCAAACGTGAACATCTTGAAAAACTGCCCGGAATCAACCACTATTTTATCGGGGAGGAGGATTTGCCCTATAAGCTGCAGCCGGGAAACGTCAACTTTGAACTCACCTGGGCGCTGACCGGAGTGCCGGACTACTTCAACGAATTGTATTCAGCCCATTTCGGAGAGAATGAGAAACCTGCCTTTCAGAAAAACAGTGCGGTCTTCGACCTGCTCTCGGCCCATGAAGAAAAATTGGCCGGCGGGTTGTTAAACTTCCTTGCCGGCAATCCTAAGGTTGAGATCATCGGGGAGGGGAGGGCTGACCGGAGCGTCCGTGTGCCTACTATTTCCTTTGTACATAAAAATATCAAAAGCAGTGACATCCCGGTAAAGGTGGATCCTCACGGCATCGGGATAAGGTACGGCGATTTTTATGCCCGCAGGCTCATCGAATACCTGGGGCTGGGCCCTAAAGGCGGCGTGGTCAGGGTGAGCATGGTGCATTACAACACACCGGAGGAGGTGAGCAGGCTTTGCCGGATATTCAGTGAACTGCTGTGACCGGCCCGTAAGTTAGGTTAAATTCTAATAACTAAAGCTTTAGTCCATAGATATTAAGTGCGAAATTTTAATCTTTAACAAAAAACAGATGATGAAAACCATTCTTCCTGTCCTGCTGGCCACCGTATGGATTGTTATTTCCGAATTCGTAAGGAATGAAATCCTTGTCAAATCTCTCTGGATTCGTCATTACGAAAAAATGGGCCTGGTTTACCCGTCAGAACCATTGAACGGGGCAATATGGTTATTGTGGATGCTGTTATTTGCAATTTTTATATTCATTGTATCTAAAAAATTCACATTGATGCAAACCACTTTCATTTCGTGGTTCGGCGGCTTCGTATTGATGTGGATTGTTATTGGAAACCTTGGCGTATTGCCCGGAGGGTTGCTTTATTATGCCGTGCCATTAAGTATTCTGGAGACTTTTGTAGCGGCCCTTATCATAAGAAAAACAGTGGGATAAACCATGCTTAATGCCTGCCGTGAAAGCTGAAAGTTTATTTTGTTTTGTATCCCGACGGCGCTATTCCATACAATTCGTGAAAACACCTGGTAAAATAGGAAAGGCTGTTAAATCCCACGGCATAACATACATCAGCCACATTGCCATAATTGCCCCGCAGCAGGGTGGCCGCCCGTTTCAGCCTGTAGTTTCTGACAAATTCGGTGGTGGACAATCCGGTCAGGGCTTTCAGTTTCTTGTGCAATTGTGAACGGCTCATGCCCACTTCACGGATGAGCAGATCAACGTCGAGCTCCGGGTTGGAGATATGGTTTTCAAGGGTGTTGAGTAATTTTTTTAAAAAGCGTTCATCGGCAGAGGTCACGGATATCTCTCCCGGCTCTGTCACCAGTCCTTTTCTGTATTTCTCATGAAGCATCCTGCGCTGGGCGATCAGGTTGTTGCAACGTGTTTTGAGTTCCTCCCGGTGAAAGGGCTTGGTGATGTAATCGTCGGCGCCCGTTTCCAGTCCTCTGATCCTGTGTTCCACCGTGGCAAGGGCAGTCAGCATGATGACAGGGATATGACTGGTACGCTCATCGCTTTTCACCATTTCACACAACTGAACCCCGTCGGTGTTGGGCATCATCAGGTCGGTGATGATCAGGCCGGGGATGTCCTCTATGGCTTTGTTGTACCCTTTTTCACCGTCCGGCGCTTCGATGAAGTGAAAGTCATCACCCAGCGCTGAACGGATGTACACCCTCATGTCGGCATTGTCTTCAACAATCAGTATGACCGGTTTTTCGGGATCGTTTTCCTGTTCGGCGGCCTCTGTTCCTTTCACACCCATTTTTTCTCCGGGAGGATAGTGAGCTGACATCGGGTCATTTTCTTTCAGGCAACCTTCATCATCACTTTCTTCTGCCGTGATAAAGCTTTCCGGAGGATAGGATTTTGGATCAAGGGGCAGGGTAACGGTAAATTTTGTGCTTTTTCCGGGTTCACTGGCCACCCTGATGGCACCCAGGTGCATCTCCACAAGTTCATGTGTTATGGCAAGGCCGAGACCCGTTCCTTCAAACTCCCTGTTCAGGTGGTTGTCGGCCTGGTAAAAGCGATCGAAAATCAGTGGCAGGTGCTCTGCGGGTATTCCCTTACCCGTATCGGTAACCATGATCTCAAGCGATTCCACAACACTTCCGTTTCCCCCTTTCCGGGAAGTGCGCCTGACCTCAAAGTCGATGCTTCCTTTGTCAGGTGTAAATTTGAACGCGTTGCTCAACAGGTTGTACACAATTTTTTCCAGTTTATCCTCGTCAAAAAAGCAGATCAGTTCCTCATCATGAAATACTGCCTTGTATGTGATTTCCCTCTGACCGGCAAGGGAGTCGAACGACAAGGCCATACCTTTGAGGGCCGGGACGATGTTTCCCTTTCTGAGCTTCAGCTTCAGGGCGCCCGATTCGAGCCGCGAGAGGTCCATCAACTGGTTGTTCAGCAACAGCAGCCGGTTGACGTTGCGGTACATCATCTGCAACAGTTGCCTGTCATCTTCCCTGTTCCCGGCCATCATGATTTCCAGCGGACCTGCCAAAAGGGTCAGCGGTGTCCTGAACTCATGGGATATGTTGGCAAAGAACCGCGATTTTGTTTCATTGATCTCCTTTAGCTTCCGGTTGATTTTTTGCCTTTGTCTGAACCTTGACCAGATCATCGCCATACTGACCAGGGCAAGCAACACCGTGGCAGCCATCAGGTTGCGTATGGTTTTTGCTTCTGAAGGTTGATCTTTTGCTTTTCCCTGTCGATGTTCAGCAGGGCAATCTCCTTTTCCTTTTTTTCCATGGCATACCTGTTTTCCAGCCTGGCGATTTTCTCCATAACCCTGTCGTTCATGAGGCTGTCGCTGTAAGTCATATATTTCCGGTGGTAATAATAGGCATCCCGGTAGCGGCCTGATCCGGCGCTGGCTTTTGAAAGGATGCTGTATGCCTCGCTGATGTTTTCGACAATGCCTGCTTCCAGTGACATTTCAAGACCTTCAAGCGAGTATGCCATGGCTTTATTGAAATCGCCGGCAGTGAGGTAATCCAGCCCTAAATTGATCAGGCTGGTGGAGATGCTCTGCCTGTCGCCTGTTTCCCGGTTCAGTTGTAAGCATTTATTATGATATTGTATGGCTTTGGCGTAATCGCCCGACTCCAGCCAGGCCAGTCCAAGGTTGTTATAGATGGAGGCTATCCCAATCCTGTCGCCGATTTTTTCTTTGATTTTCAATGATTCCAGATAGTTTTCAATGGCTTTCGGGATCATCTTCATGTCACGGTAAACATTGCCGATGTTGTTGTAATTCACAGAGATGCCCAGTTCAAATGACTCTTTTTTATTGATATCCAATGATTTATTATGGTATTCCAGGCTTTTATCGTATTGGCCCAATGCCTGGTATATGCTTCCCGTCATATTGTAGATGCGGGCCATTTTTTCAGCAGGTATGGAGTCGTGGTAATATTCCTGAGCCGCATGCAGGTCAATGAGGGCCTGGTCAAAGTTGCCTTGTTTTATATTGATGGATGCCGATTCGGTGATGCATGATATGATACCTGCCGCCGAACCTGATTCTTCATAATACTGCCTTGCCTGTGCAAAAAATCCGATGGCCCTGGTATAATCCCCTTTTACCTTGCAGATGACGCCGTATCCATAAAGGCTCTCGGCCACACCATACACATGACCGGTATTTCGGGAATGGTCGAGCCATTGCCCTGCATATACCATTGCGCTGTCTACGTTCACACGGCGGTAATGCCAGAAAAGGTCTTTAAGTATCGCTTCGCGGGTTGTATCATCGCCTGCGGAAAGCAGTTTTTTTTTCAGACTGTCGGCCAATGCATCGCCCTGCCCATGCAAGGTAAGGCAGCCGTGCAAAAGCAGCATGCAATGCATCATGATGATATGGCGGAAAATTAAACTCAATTCATTCTCTGTATGAATGGACTAAGGTAATAAAATAAACGGAACAAAAGCCCTTTTTGCAGACAAATTGCACGGCAATGTCAACGGACGTCAAAATTGTCATTGCATTCCATGGGGTGAATGTGGGGAAATACTGCGGTTTTATTTGAAAACGGAGTGATTGAGCAAATCAAGGTAATCATCTGCGATACAATGGCCCAAACCCTTATAACCATTTTCTGCGGCTGATTTTTGTCCGTCAGTATAAATCCATCTCAGAAATTCAATGGTGTTCCTGTCAGTGGGCTTTCCCAAACTAACAAGGGATATTTCCCGGCACAGGTGTACCGGAAATTTGCCCATATAGGAGGCAGGGCTTCCTGCACATAAATTTTCGAAAAATTTTTCGTTCGCATCAATCCTCCCGTTGTTATTGATGTCGAGCGGGATCACCTCAACGCCTTCCCGCACCGCACGGGTTAAGAAATCAAAGGCATAATGAGCGTTGCAGTATCCCAGGCTTAGGGGTTCATTCTGTAACATCTGTATCATGCCTTCATCCCCTTTGACTTTAACACCCAGGAGTTCTGTTCCCGGTATCCCCAGGTAGTTACCCCAGACAACGGCAGCCCCGGACGAATCGGCGCGGGTCAGCGGTATAACCGGTTCTTTGCTGTCGACAGACAGTATATGCCCCCATGTCATTCCGGTTTCATAACGGTAAAGCATTTTGAGGTCATTCCTTTTCACCCCCTTTTCCATGATCCCGGCCAGAAAGGGATTGTTTTTGCCCACCACAGGCAGTATCCCTTCTTTGGTTACCGGAAAGAACCATAAACCCCGGCTTTCCTCATCGGGGGTGAGTTCACGGGAAACCATCGCAAGGTCGGCTTTTCCATTTGTAAGATTCTGCAGGCCAATGCCGGTCCCTCCTTTGGCAACCCTGATGTTCAGTCCGGGATGTATTTTCATGAATTCCGAGGAAAGCACGGTCATCAAAGGAAACAGCGCTTCGGCGCCCGAGATGCTCAGCTCTCCCTGCAAGGGTTCCGGAAGGTTTTCCTTCGCATCGTTATTTTTTATGCCTGAACGGCATGCCGTGAATAACATGAGGCTTGCCAGCCCGCTTATCATCAGTGTTTTCATAGAAATGGCAGTTTGAAACAAAGGTAAGGATAAAAAATAAAAACGCTTGACAAACATCCGGAAAATTACTATATTTGCAATCCACAAATCATAAAACTATGAAAACAATAAAAAACAATGCAGTATTTACCCTGATACTGTTTATGGCATGGGTACGCGTCAGCGGCCTCATCATTCATGTTCCCGATGATTACCCCACTGTTCAGGCAGGGATTGATGCGGCGAATAGCGGGGATACGGTGCTTGTGGCTCCCGGAATTTATTACGGGGGATTTGAGATATCGGGAAAAGGAATCACACTGGCATCGCATTATCTTATTTCAGGTGATACTTTATCAATTTTCTCAACGAATCTGAACGGTTCAAATTCGCAGAGGGTACTCAATGTTGAATGGGTAACAGAAACTACAAACATCATTGGATTTACCATTACCAAGGGATATTTTGGGGGTATTGAATTTGCAGCTGCGGGAGGCGCTGGTATTTCGGGTTCAAATATGTATATTGCTCACAACAGATTCACATACAACAAGGTTGGTAATCAAAATATGTGGTGTGATGCATATGGTGGAGCCATTTTTGCAATTAATTCTGTAATTGAAAATAATATATTCAACTTTCGCAAGTTCATTAAAATCTTAAAAATCAATTAAAAAAGCAGCATATTTATTTTGTTATGTTACTGATTAACAGTAACTTTGTTTTGTCAAACAAACAAATTATAATATGCTGCAAAACAAAAGTACGACAATAATTTCAGAGGTAAAAGACTTTTTTACCTCAAGTGAAAAGGCGATTTATACAGTTCTTACAATATTAAGTTCTTTGACATTATCAGAAAAGCACCTGGGTATTGAAAGCAAATGCAACAACAAGCATAAAAACATTAACAAGCTATTGTTAGTGGTGTTGTTTCCTTTCTTTGAGGTAAAAGATGCCTGGCATTATGGACAATCAACGCTGTTTCCTGCATTCAGTTGTGGCAAGGATATTTTTTACAGGCTTATGAACGATTTTAACATACCTTGGAGAAAGGTGTCCTACAAAGTAACGATGCAACTCATAAGAAAAGTAGCATCCAGGAGTAAGGAAAGCAGCAATGAACAGCCGCATTGCCTGATAGTTGATGATACCGATCTGCCAAAAACCGGAAGGCGCATTGAGTTGATTGGCAAAGTTTTTTCGCATGTGACACGGCAAAGTGTATTGGCATTCAAGGGCTTGTTTTTGGGTTATCACGATGGGAAAAGTTTTTACGGGATGGACTTTTCGTTGCATGGCGAAGAAGGCAGAAATAAGAAAAAGCCTTATGGTTTGACTACCAAACAAATAAAAGTCCGCTATTCAAAGCGCCGTGATAAGAACTCACCTGGTAACAAGCGTAAAGAGGAGTATTTCACGACCAAGATCCATAGTATGATAGAAATGGTGCGGGCAGCTATAGGACAGGGGCTGAGGTTTGATTACCTGTTGGTCGACAGTTGGTTTACCTGCTTTATCCTGGTAAAGTTTGTTGTCACACGCCGGTTTGGGTGCCATCTGCTTGGCATGGCAAAAATGGGAAAAACAAGATATTTGTTTAATACAAAAAGGCTGACGGCCAAAGAAATCATAGATTCCCTACGCAAATTAAAAAAGATAAAACGCTCAAAGCAATTGATGTGTTTTTATGGTGAAGCAGTTGTTGATTTCAACGGAATAGGGGTAAAATTATTTTTCTGTAAAACATCCCGTAAAGGCAACTGGAATGTGCTGTTAACAACTAACCTTGAATTGGATTTTGAACAGGCATACAAAATTTACTCTATCCGTTGGTCGGTCGAGATTTTCTTCAAGGAAAGCAAGCAGTATCTGGGACTTGGGAAATGCCAGTCGCAGGATTTTGATGCCCAGATAGCACATACAACCATTTGCATGATACAATATAATTTGCTTTCGGTTGCTAAACGGTTTTCCGATTACGAATCATTGGGCAAAATGTTCCGAAAAACGAATGCAGAAACAATTCAGATCACCCTTGCAGAACGTCTATGGCAATTAATCTTAGAAGTACTGGCTGATTTAGCTGAACTGATCGAAATCGACTTCGAATCGTTAATGGAAAAACTAATGTCTGATAATCAAAGAATTATAAAACTAACAAATTATACAGCCCTATTGCAAGCAGGGTAAAAGAAGCTTGCGAAAGTTAAATAAT
>JAFGME010000302.1 GCA_016927695.1 Bacteroidales bacterium | reverse complement strand
TCTGCATGCCGGAACAAACGTAACATCCATTCTTTGCGACTTTCGGCAGGGCCATTTAACAAAGTAAGATAATAAGGCGTTGTCTGATCCTTTTTTTGATAACCTGTTGGCATTGTGCATCACATGTAGAAAATATTATTGAATTGCAAATTCAATGGTGTTTTAAGCGGCATTGCAAATGCCGCTTAGCAGGGAACCTGATAATGAATGGTGGAAGGAAGAGAAAGCCAGTAAATGGTTGGCAGATGTCTTCAGGCAATTCTATAAAAATCTTTCACTGCCTAATCCTTTCAATAAAAACAGATTTTACGAATTAATTTGGTATATGAAACCGGAGGAAATAAAAAAAGAAGTCGTTGATAAACTTGATGTAATCAATAACTTCTTCCGATACGGATAAAAACTTGTCTTACATCAATCCGGCACCTGACTGCCAAGGCCCGTGTTGGGTATCCAGATATCCACCTTGTCCCCGTTGTTCACCTGGATATCCATATTGAAGTCGCCGTTCAGATAACCGGAACCGCCCGCCTGGTTTATCCACACATCGATCTTATCGCCGTTGTTGATCTGGTTGTCAGCATTACCATCAGCGCCGGTGAGTCCCCATATACCGGGAGCGATCTGTTTGTGCCCGTTGGAGCCTCCATACGCCTGATCGCTTCCGGTGGTAAAATCATAGGAAAAGACACCGTCAGTCTCTGTCAGCGGAACAGCCGACATCACACCGGCATGATTGCGGTGCCGGATCACCAGGTAAAGATTTTCCGTTACCTGATAGTCTATGAACAATCTTTCGGCGTTGTCGGACGGGATTATTGTGCCATCGGAAGTAATAAATACTGCAGTCCGGGCAATCATTGCAGCGCCGGTGGCTGTTGCTGCAGAGCCGCTTGTCTCCCGGAGTTCAACAAGCAGCCAGTCTACAACGGAATCGTTGGGCAGGGAGTCGACCTGCTCCGTTCCATTGTAAAACCATGGAGCAGTGTTGTAAGGTTGTGACAAAGGTATATTGCCGGGATTGAGTGTGGCCTCCATTTTGGATCCGTTGAAGGGGCCTTCGAGGAAAGCTTTCACGTCGAGCGCTATCCCACAGTAAATGCGTTTTTCAATTATTAATGTATCGTAGCTGATTCCATCCGACACAACAAGCGATACATCAAATATCCCTGTAGCCGTATAGGTATGGAGCGGATTTTCAAGGTAACTTTTGTTCCCATCGCCGAAATCCCACTCATAGTAAGTGATTGAATCAGGTGGCGTGGAATGACTTGTAAACTGTACATCAAGCGGCGGAACCCCGGAGGTTCTGTCGGAAGTAAAAAAAGCATAAGGCCTGTATTCAGCAACATACCCTCCGGCAAGGTATTCTGCCAGGGTGTCCTGGCTGGCCGACAAAGCATACATTTTAAACAGCTCTATTCCACTCTCAAGATCGCTGGCGGCAATGGCATAGCGGTATGTACCCGGGCCCGGCACGGGAATATTGGCAATGAAATTTGGGGCTGACCTGCTTTTTTTGGGCAAAGCGCCTCCCGGTTTTGCCGAAACCACATTGCCAATCCACGATTTACCTTGCTTATTTGTACTGTCAATATCATAGAATATGAACTGGGGAGGGTCATCATTGATCAGAAAGCCCCAGGTTATTTCGCCTGTACCGGGATCCATAAAATCTACAGCAGTAGAACTCAGGCTCTCATACTTCTGAGTTTCAGGATTAAAATTCACTATGTCAATGGCATGGTACGAACTCATGGTTACCCAATGCCCTCTGGCTTTCCCGTTTTTATCCTTTTGCCGGATCTCTAAAAGCACATCCCACTTATCCTTAAATTTTTCCAGCATTTTATCCCTCATCTTCACACCGGTTGCACTTGTAGAATTGTTCGGAGGATTTCTGTCAACATTCAAAACCCTGCCTGTTCCCCGCTCGAAAACCGTTTTCAATCCGCCTTTTATCCCGTCAGCTTCTGTTCCATAACCATTTTTTGTACCGGAGGCGCCGACCAAATCCCGCACCACCTCCTTAATATTGGTTTTATCCAGAAGAGAATCCTTGCAATATTCCTTTGCCAGCCATTTTAAGCAACTGGCTCCGGCGGTTGGAGCACAGATATCATCTTTCAGGCTGTCGCCTTTTTCATCCAAAATATGATGATACCACTGGGTGATGGTATCAATATCCCGGCTTCCGGCCTGGTTAATACATATATTGAACAAAACGGCATTGTTGACTTTATTATCCTTCACGGTATAATAAAGCACAACAGAATCATTTTCAATTGATTTTGACACGGTCAGATTAGAGGAATCTTCAATGAAGGGTATGGCCGGGGTTTTATCAATTATTACCGAGGTTTGTCCGGTAAGGATAAATCCGTTGCTGTCAAACATATCGGTTCTCAGGTCAAATGTATCTTCCTGTATGAGTGAGACATCCCAGTTGCAGGCCCAGCCGTCGCCGGTCCCGACCGGGTTGTAGGTTCCGATATACTGGTCAGTCCCGCAGGTATCAACCCCCAGAAAAGTCCAGTTAACTTCATCTTTTTGTTTATAAAAGAAAAAGGCCGAATCTATATGGCTGCCATAGGTTTCAGGCATAACGGAGATGTGGCAGGTATCCCAGTACACAATTTGATTTTCCAGGGGCTCAAAGAAATAGGCGCTGTCAGGGAGTTTGTACCCGAGCCTGATCACATTGCTGAACTGAAAGTCGCTTACAACCCTGATGTTAATTGAGTCACCGGCATAAACAAGGGGCATATTAAACACGATGGAGTCATTTTCCCAAAACCAGATGTCATCCTGCAATGGAAAACCATCAACCTCAATATAGGAATCAAGGGTTAGCGTTCCAAAATCTGTTCCGCCAAGATAGATTATTTCACCCGGAAAAGTATTGGGGGGGTAGAAATCAGCAATAATTGGAAAAGGATTTACCGGAATAATCATTCCTGACAGCGAAAAGCTCAGGTTCCAGTCATCGAGCCCCATACCACCCCAGACAACAGAGGCCGGCGTCCAGATAAAGTATTGCCCGTAGAAACCACCGGCCGGGTTTTGCCAGTAACACTCGTTTTCGATCACGGGCTGGGATTGCTTCTCCCACAACCATTCACCGGCAGGTACGCTTTCCCTGACGGGTTGTATGCTCAACCAGTAGCGGCCTTCGTTCAGAGGCCAGGGAGCCGCCAGGATCACCTCCAGGTTGCCCGTGGGGTCCGCCTGCACCGGATGAAACATCTCCATGAACAACGGCGGTCCGGGCATACCCATATCGTCGGTATAGAGAAAGATGTTGGCCATCAAAACAGGGCCGGTTCCGGCATAACTTCCCGGCGCCTGGATGGTTTCAACCTGCCAGAATTCACCTGCCGGAACCACAAAATCATCGGCAGCCTGGCAGGTAAGATCAGGATTCATAGGAAACTCCTGCGATACGATCCCAGGCTCGCCCGAAGGATTGTAGATCTGACTGTAGAGCACATCCTTTGTTCCGCATGCCGGATCCCAGGATAATAATTTGTTCAACTCAGTATTATTTCCCTGAGTATTGCTGTTTTTTGATCCGCTAAACTGCGGGACAGACTGAAAGTGAAATAAAACAATACAGAAAAAGAGCAGTAAAATTTTTTTCATTTTAGATGATTTAGTATTTAGTGGATAAATATAGAAATAATATCCATCTGAACAAAATATTATAAATAAATCCTGAACTTCCTTTAGCCTGAATAACTCATAAACATCACTTCGCAACAATTTTGCAGCATAAAACTACGAATTTTTAATGCATGTAATGTTGAAGCAGGCAAATATTTGATGTCATGATGGGGTTTTTGGTCTCATACGGACATTGTTATTCCATACAGATATCTGGCATTAGTTTTTGGGAGTCAGTTTTGTAAGTCAAAGAACTGAGGTTTTTGCAGGTTATCCGCTATGTGCGGAGGATTTCAAACATGGCAAAGCGCTTTTCAAACACCCATCCGGAATAAAACGTAACCGGCAACAGGGTTAGATTATATATTAATAAAAAAGAAGCCAACGCAACCTT
>JAFGME010000301.1 GCA_016927695.1 Bacteroidales bacterium | reverse complement strand
TAAAAAGATGAAAACAACAGGAATCAGACATCTACTCATGGTAACAGCCATATTTGCCGGGCTTAATGCTTTCGCAAATGCAAAAATTCAGATCATACACAACAGCCCTGATGCAGCCACAGAAAAAGTGGATATATGGGTGAACGGAAGTTTATTCCTCGATGATTTTGCATTCAGGACAGCCACACCGTTTATCGATGCTCCCTCAGGGGATGCGGTCAGTGTCACCATTTATCCCTCCAACAGCAACAGTACAGAAAACCCATTGTGGTCAGGTACCTACACGATTGAAGCAGGGAGAAATTATGTGATGGTAGCAAATGGACTTATAAATCAGCAGGCTTATATGCCATTTAAACCGTTTGAAATATATGTTTACGATATGGGTCAGGTGAAACCTTCCGGGGGTGGTTATACCGATATTTTGGTTTTCCACGGCTCCACAGATACTCCGATGGTTGACATAAAAGAAATTGGCGAAGGCGCCGGTGAGATTGTTGCCGATGCATCCTACGGCATGTTTGCCGGTTATCTCCAACTTCCCACCATGGATTATATTTTGGAGATCACCGATGCTTTAGGACCCAAGGTGCTTGCAACATTTAGGGCGCCGTTGAAAACGCTGGGACTTGAAAACACAGCCCTGGTTGCCGTGGCATCAGGTTTTCTCAACTCCGCTGCCAATAGCAATGGCCCTGGCTTCGGCATCTGGGTTGCCCTGCCTTCCGGAGGCGACCTCATTGAACTTCCAGTATTTGAGGCAGGAGAGGCCCGGGTACAGATCATCCATAATTCACCGGATGTTACAACAGAAGAAGTGGATGTTTACCTTAACGGCGATCTTTTTTTGGAAAACTTTACTTTCAGAACAGCCACTCCGTTTGTCAGCGTTCCGGCAGGCATTAAACTCAACATCTCAATATTTGAAAGCAAAAGCAACGCTCCTGTGAAAGCAGTTTATTCAAATGACTTTGTACTGGACGACGGCATGACATACGTCATAATTGCGTCAGGCATGGCAGATACCGATGAATTCGGGTCGCAGGCATCCTTTGCATTGAATGTTTACGACATGGGAAGGGAAAAGTCGAATATGGCCGGATACACCGATGTACTTGTTTTTCATGGAGCGCCGGATGCTCCGGTTGTGGACGTGGTTGAAACAGGCCTGAACGCCGGCACTATTGTGGATGACCTGGCTTATGGTGAATTTGAAGGTTATCTTGAATTGCCTGTCAATGATTATATACTCGACATCAGGGATGCCTCCGGTATTACCTCAGTGGGAAAGTGGGCTGCACCCTTAGCCGGTCTGGGACTGGAAAATTCCGCTCTCGTGACTGTGGCTTCCGGATTTCTCAATAACTCCTATGGCAAGGATAAATCATTCGGATTATGGGTCGCCCTCCCTTCCGGAGGCAACCTGGTCGAGCTTCCCGGTGTGAACAATGGTAATGCCCGTGTTCAGGTGATCCACAACTCGGCCGATATGGCTGCTGAAGTGGTGGATGTATGGCTGAACGACACCAAGCTGATCGAGAATTTTGCTTTCAGAACAGCTACTCCTTTTATAGATGCACCTGCCGGTATACTTCTTAACATTGGCATTGCTCCGCCAAACAGCGCCAGTTGGACCGAGTCTTTTAAAATAAAACAGGTGACACTGACTGCAAATGAAACCTATGTTGTTGTTGCTAACGGCATTGTCAGCACATCAGGTTATAACCCTTCACCCATCTTCGTTCTGAATGTTTATCCTATTGGCCGTGAATCCGCCTCCCAGGCAGGAAACACCGATATTTTGGTCGTACACGGCTCTACCGATGCACCTACAGTTGATATTTGTGAAACGGGCGTTGGCGCAGGTCAGATTGTAAACAATCTGATGTACGGTAATGTTGCAGGCTATCTCGAACTTCCAACCGACAACTATGTAATCGAAATTCGTGACGAAACCGGCACAACCACTGTAGCTGCTTATCAGGCGCCTCTGGCCGCCCTTGGCCTCGAAGGCACAGCTCTCTCAGTGTTAGCCTCAGGCTTCCTGAACCCGGATCAAAACAGCAATGGCCCCGCTTTCGGATTATATGTAGCCTTGACCGCTGGTGGTGATTTAATTGAACTCCCGCTTTACGAACCCACAGCCCGTCTGCAGGTGATTCATAACTCAGCCGATGCTGCTGCAGCAGTAGTAGATGTTTGGGCCAACGATGTAAAACTTCTGGACAATTTCGCCTTCCGTTCAGCCACACCGTTTATTGATGTGCCTGCCGAAACACCGATAACCATTTCCATCACCGGCCCCGGCAGTACCAGTCCCAAGCCCAATGTATTTGAAGCTGATGTAACCTTTGCCACTAATGAAACCTATGTAGTGGTAGCCAACGGAATGGTATCTGCCAGCGGTTACGAACCCAACGAACCCTTCAACCTCTATATCTACGACATGGGCCGCGAAAGCGCTTCGGACATGGATAACACCGATGTACTGGTGTTTCACGGATCAACCGATGCCCCGGTGGTTGATGTATATGAAATTGGCGCAGGCGCAGGCATGATCATCGACGATATGGCGTATGGCGACTTCAGGGGATACCTAGAGCTGCCCACCGCCGATTATATCCTGAACATCAGGGATGCTTCAGGAACCACTTCAGTAGTGTCGTATTCGGCTCCCCTCGAAACCCTTGATCTCTCGGGAAGCGCCCTTGTTACCGTCGCTTCCGGATTCCTTAATCCTTCTGCCAACAGCAATGGCGAAGCCTTCGGTTTATGGGTGGCGCTGCCGCAGGGCGGTGACCTTGTTGAACTTCCCGTGTTCACCCAGGGTATTGCACGTGTACAGGTGATCCACAACTCCGCCGATCTGGCTGCTGAGACGGTGGATGTATGGCTCAACGATGCGCTTCTGCTTGATAACTTTACTTTCCGCACCGCTTCTCCCTTCATTGATGCCCCTGCAGGCGTGAATCTTACCATCAGCATAAAGGACCAGAACAGCACTTCTCCCGAAAATCCCATCTGGACAAACGATTACCTTCTGGCCGATGGCGAAACCTATATCCTTGTTGCCAACGGAATAGTGAGCGCAACCGGTTACGACCCTGTTCAGCCTTTTGACATTTATGTTTACGGAATGGGCAGGGAGGCGGCTTCCGGTATGAACAACACGGATGTGCTCGTATTTCATGGCTCTACCGATGCTCCGGTGGTGGATGTGGTGGAAACGGGCGTTGGTGCAGGAACCATTGTAGATGATATGGGATACGGAGAGTATTTCGGATACCTTGAACTGCCTAATGCAGATTACAAACTGGCCGTCAGGGATCAGAGCGGCACGACAACCGTGGCTACCTATTCGGCTCCGCTGAACTCCCTGGATCTTGCCGGACAGTCAATAACGGTGATGGCTTCAGGATTCTTAACACCTGGAAACAACAGCAACGGTGAAGAATTCGGTCTTTGGGTTTCCCTTGCTTCGGGAGGAGAGCTTATACCTCTTTCGATTAGTCTGGGTGTAAATGACAGGACGGTCACCATTGACGATTTTAATGTATACCCCAATCCCGCCGGCAATTTCATTAATGTGAATTATACGCTCAACGAAAATGCCGAGATTATCCTCGAAGTGATTGATTTATTGGGAAAAACGGTAATCAGCCGTACTGAGGGGCAAACTGCAGAAATCAGTAACACAGTCAGTCTTGACCTCGGCGGACTTAAAAACGGAATGTACTTTGTAAACCTGAGGACTGCTGACGAGGTCATTGTTAAAAAATTTCAGATCGCCAGATAATTGCCATTGTAATCCGGCATAGCAGAAATAATGAATCCCTCTCAGGAGGGATTTTTTTTTCAGATAAATATTTGTAAATTTGACCTTTTAAAATATTTTGAAATTATGATGTACATAACACGCAGGGAGAGGTTTAACGCCGCCCACCGGCTTTTCAGGGAAGAATGGGACGACGACAGGAACATGGAAGTATTCGGCAAATGCTCCAATCCGAACTGGCACGGCCACAACTACACCCTATTTGTAACAGTGAAAGGGGAGGTATCTGCCGAAAATGGTTTTGTGGTAAACCTGAAGGATCTCAGCAGTATAATCAGATCAAGGGTCATTGACAAAGTGGATCACAAAAACCTGAATGTGGAAGTGGATTTTATCAGGGATAAACTCATTTCGACTGAAAATGTGGCAGCGGCCATCTGGAATGAACTGGAAGTACCTGTCAGGAGTATCGGAGCTGAGCTTCATTGCATTAAGCTTGTAGAAACGGAGAACAATTATGTTGAGTATTACGGCAATTAAAAATTATTATCATGTCAAAAGAACGTTTAAAAGAGATGGCAGAGATCAACCAATTGGACGGTTATGAAAAGATTGACCTGTACAATTATGAAAATGTTGAGAGTTTAAGCAGGCATTACAAAGAGATACTGAACCTGATCGGGGAAGACACAACGCGTGAGGGTCTGGAAAAGACACCGGAGAGGGTAGCCAAGTCTATGCAGTTCCTTACCCATGGATATCTGTTGAATCCGGTAGAGATATTGAATTCGGCCAAGTTCAAGGAAGATTACAGGGAGATGGTGATAGTGAAAGACATTGAAATATACTCTCTCTGTGAGCACCACATGATCCCCTTCATCGGGAAAGCCCATGTGGCTTATATCCCCAACGGATATATCACAGGACTGAGTAAGATTGCAAGGGTCGTGGATGCTTTTTCAAGGAGGTTGCAGGTACAGGAGCGTCTGACCAAACAGATCAAGGACTGCATCCAGCAAACTTTAAATCCCCTGGGTGTAGCCGTTGTTATTGAAGCACAGCACCTTTGTATGATGATGAGGGGGGTGCAAAAACAAAACTCCGTGACCACCACTTCCGATTTTACCGGAGCATTCAAACGGGTGGAGACAAGGGAAGAATTCATCCACCTGATCGGTTCAAACCTGCATTAAAGAACGCTCAGGCATTATATTTGATATGCTCCGTTTAACAAAATTATTAAAAGTTAAACATGAGCAACCCTAATTTTTTTCAGGCCACTCAGGGCAGTTACCAGACTCAGTCATTATCAAGGACTTTTGTGGCCAACGTGTTCGCATGGATGGGCATGGCCCTTGCAATAACAGCCGTCACAGCGTTCTATTTTGCTTCGAATGAAAAGCTGATCATGTCGCTGATCAGCCCCGCGGGAGGTTTAACAATGCTCGGATGGATTGTCACTTTGTCACCCATCGGTTTCGTACTTGTAATGTCGTTTGGATTTCATAAGCTCTCTGCCGCCACCCTGACACTTCTGTTCGGAGTATATGCCATTCTGATGGGGATGAGCCTCAGTTTCATCCTGCTTGTTTATACCCCGGGTTCCATTTTTAAAACATTTGCAGTCACTGCCGGTATGTTCGGCATCATGTCGTTTGTGGGATATACAACAAAAACAGATCTTACCAAATTCGGATCACTGATGTTCATGGGGCTGATAGGGATCATCATTGCCAGCCTGGTGAATATTTTCCTTCAAAGCAGCACATTCGACTATATCATCAGCTTTATTGGAGTTTTGGTATTCACCGGGTTAACGGCTTACGACGTACAGACGCTGAAAAGAATAGGAGCCGGGGTGGAATATGGGGCGGAAAACACACGAAAACTAACTATTTTAGGGGCGCTTCGGCTTTACCTTGACTTCATCAACCTTTTCCTCTTCCTGCTGAGGTTCCTTGGCGACAGAAGGTAAAAGGTAAGACATCGGAAGCCGGTCCGCAGAATCTGGAATTCAGATGCTGACATTCTGTACAAAGGCCATCAACTCATTGTAAAACCTGGGAACCGGAAGTCCCATGACATTGAAGAAGCAACCCTCTATTCTCCTGACGCCTGCCAGGCCAATCCATTCCTGTATTCCGTATGCTCCTGCCTTGTCGAAGGGTTTGTATTTGTCGACATAGAAGATTATCTGAGCCCGGGTCAGCCCGTTGAAATACACTTTGGTGATTTCATGAAAAATGAGTCTCTTTTCATGGGAAGAGAGGCATACACCGGTGATCACTTCATGCATACTGCCTGAAAGTTCGGAAAGGATATATCGGGCATCTTCAGTATCCACCGGTTTGGACAGAACCCTGTTTTTATGACAGACAATGGTATCTGCAGTGATGAGAAGGTATCCCGGTTTTTCAATCAGGGGAAGCACCGCATCGGCTTTCTTTTCACACAGATGGACGGCAATTTCTTCAGCGCTCAGGCCTTCAGGATAGGATTCATCCGTATTCACAGGCATAATCTCAAAATCCAGTCCCAGTTCCTTTAAAAGGTGTTGTCGCCTGGGTGACCGGGAGGCCAGGATAAGGTGATATTTCTGTAATTCCTGATTCAGCGGATTCATATACTTATACAAAACAATTGCATGGATAAAATACCGGCCACCATCGTGATTTTTGCTGTATTTGCGGCAAACCTGAATTCCTCTTTGGAGGATGCCTTTAATGAGAGATAAACAAGGTAGAACAAAAAGGGCTGGACCACAATCAACAGGTACCAGAAGACCAGGTCAAAACCTTTGATAAAAAGCCAGTGCTGGGCATAGCCTAATAATAAAATGCAAAGAAAGCCGGTCAGGGCTGTGATTTGTCCTGCGGTTTTTATGCCTTTTACCACAGGACAGGTCCGGAACCCTGCTTTTTTGTCCCCTTCTGCATCTTCGCAGTCTTTAAGGATTTCGCGAATGACCGATACAAGAAATGCAAAAAACGAATACCCGGTGATCAGCGGGGTGATCGCTCCGAGTTTGTTCATCACCTGGGCATAAATGAGCGGTGACGACCTCAGGGCAAAGAATTCGAAAATCCAGACGATCACAATGACCATGGCGGATAACAGACCGATAACCACATTGCCAGTCAGCGCTGTTTTTTGGTAATTGGTCGTATAAAACCAGAGCATGAGGGCAATGGCCAGAAAAACGAATCCAAGAAGCTGGTAGTCGACCTTGTACGAAATATAAAATCCGGTAAGAATTCCTGAACCGGTCAGCCCCAGATAAATCTTCAGTGCAGATTTATGTGATATCTCTTTACCGATGATCATGGATTCAGGCTTGTTGATTTTGTCCTTCTCACTATCGTAATAGTCGTTGATGATATAGCCGCCGGCAGCAATCAGCAAAGTGGAAAGCACCAGCAGTGCGAAATCAAAATATCCCATGGCAGGGGCTGCATCATTCAATCTGAAGAAAGGGGAAATGATACAATGCCTGGTCAGGATCTCTGTCAGCATCATGATCAGCAGGTTAATGGGTCTTATCAGTTTAATGAAAGGCATATCAATTCAAGATTACCAGTGGAAGGCATCATCTTTAAGCCACTCTCCCTGGATTTTGAGTGTTTGTTCAATGACATCCCTTACGCATCCCCGGCCTCCTGAAAAGGGGGAGACATAATGTGAAACTGCTTTGATTTCAGGAGAGGCATCGGATGGACAACAGGCAAATCCCGCCTCCTGCATAGGTTTCAGGTCGGGGATATCATCGCCCATGTAGGCAACGGATTTTTTATCCAATCCCTTTTTCTGGAGATAGGAATTGAAAACTTCAATTTTGTTGTCGATACCCAGGAAAAAATCTTTTATTCTGAGGGCTTCAAACCTTCTGACCATCGATTGGGAATTTCCTCCGGAGATGATGGCGATATGAAAGCCTTTTTTTGCCGCCAGCTGAAGTGCATAGCCGTCCTTAACGTTGGCAGTGCGCAAGGCATCCCCGTCGGGCAGCAGGATGACATGCCCATCGGTGAGGACGCCGTCATAGTCAAAGATAAAACACCTGATATATTTTAATTTACTTTTATAATGATCCATTTTGATGGTGTTTTCTGATGATCATTTCCGTGATTATTTTGTATAAGTCCCTGATGGCCGGTTCGTTGTGAAGCAAATCGAGGTGGGCTCCGATGGTTTGAATATCGTTTCTTATGGCAGGGCCTGTCTGTGCTGCAGCCGGTGATACCGCTACGGCCTTTGCGGCAGTTTCCTGAATAAGTGGAGCAAGAATGTCAAAGGGTATGTTTTTGAGGGCGAGCAAATCTTCTGAAACGGAGAAAAGAAAGTTGGGAAAATTACATGCAAAAACAGCCGCCAGGTGAAGGATCTTTCTTTTTTCAGAGGGAAAGCAATACACTTTGTCTGAGAGTGCAGCCGCGAAATCTGCAAGCTTTTCAGTGTTTTCGGGTGAGTTTGTTTCTATGCAGACGGGCACATTGCGTAAACTGATGTCCCTGTTTTTTGAAAATGTCTGGAGAGGATAAAAGACCCCTGTGTTTTCACTGGTTCCGTTCAGGATGTTAAGGTCAAGTGATCCGGAGGTATGAACCGCCAGTTCATCCGTTATGGGTAGCAGGGAGGAGATCTCCGTGATGGCATCATCGCTGAGAGCAAGGATATAGAGATCGCTTCCCGGGGATACCTGTTGAGGATCAGTGCAAAAAGGTACATTCAATTTGCCTGCAAGCATGGATGCAGACCGGTTCGACCGGCTGTAAACCTGAACTACATTCATTCCTGAGTTCACAACAGCCATCGCCAGATGAGCGGCCACATTTCCGGCCCCAACGAGGGTTACATTATTGATTTTGCTCAAACACAACCATTTTGGGGGCCAAAGTTACGAAAGAAAACTTGTATCAGGGCATCAGATGAAGTGGTTAAAGAAAAGAATAAGACCGTTGAGGCTAAAGCCGGACATCATAGCTGTCTTTACTTCGCCGGGTACGCTGTCTTTTTTTTCTGAAGGCGGCGCCATGATGTCATTATTATAGTCGTTGGTTTCCACTGGTATGAGGCCATTTCGCGTCATCTTCCAAATCTTTCCTTCGACTCTGCGTTTGTCTAACATCCTTTCAAGTCCATGACCAGTATGGATATAGCAACCTTCCGGGATTTTCACGTTGATTTCCAGTTCCTGGTTTCTCCAGACCTCCTCCCCGCTGAGTGTAAAGCAGGGCGCCAGCTTAATCATTGAATCATTAACGGAGTAGTCATATACGATTTTTTCTGCCCGCCTTTTGGCATTCAGGTTCGATTTGCCCCTGGATTTCCTGACAAATTCGATGTGGATGTTCTGGTTTTCGTTCAATCCGATCTTCAGCTCAGGGATGCCGAAAAACATGTTTCTGTCTTCCGGCGTCAGGACGGCCTGGATTTCTTCCACAAAAATACTTTCGCCAAAACGGGTTATCCTGTCGAAAGTATCATCCTCTTCTGCCTGAATGTAAAGCGCATGTTTTTCCGGCAGAGCCATTTCCACTTCATTGAGTACAACACTTTTCTGATGGAAGTCATAACCTAGTCGCAGGGCAAAGAAAAGTGTGATGATCAAACCGGCCAGCCAAAGGTAGAGGGCCGTGAACCCCACATACCGGGTTTTTTCGAGGCCGAATATCAGCTTGATGCCACTGTAGAGGATCATCAGCAGGGGAACCCCGAAAAGCAAACCCAATCCGGTGATGAAGATATAGTTACCCCCCTGTCCGAGAATCAGATCTGTGATTACAGGAAGGGAAACATAGACCAGATCCGAACCGTTAGATACAAGTTGGTTGCCGAAGCCAAAAAGCAGAAAGAGAAATGTAAATACCAGAACTATTCCTGCTATGGAGAGGATTACACCTGTAAAAATGAGGGCAATTTTAACCAGTAAGAGCGCCACCGAAGTTAATGTATCGCCAGTTTCCCGGAAAATACTGCTTCCATTCTCACTTTTTTTTTTGTACCGGTTCCTGGCTTCTCTTGTAAATTCATTGAATTTATTTTTCAGGTTTTCAATTTCTTCCTTTATGGATTTTTCAATATTTGAGATATTGACTTTTTCCCCTTTCATTTCCAGTTTTTCGGCAGTGGATTTGGCCTCCGGGATAACGACCCAAAGGATGAGGTATACCAGAAGGCTGGTGCCGAATGCCGGGAAAAAGGCAATTACAAAAGCGAGTCTGAACCAAACCGGGTCGGTATGGAAATAGGCCCCGAGTCCGCCGCAGACACCTCCCAGAACAGAATGGTCGGGATCGCGGTAAAGTCTTTTGGTTGTTTTTCCCTGTCCGGATTCTCTTCCGGTGCCGTTGTTTTCTTCGGCCTCTTCTCCAAATTCGCTGGGTTGTCCTATCACCCTGATCACCTCTTCAATATCATCAATGGTGATGACCTGCTTTGAGCCGCCAATCCTGTCGTGCAGCATTTCAGCGATCCTTGCCTCAATGTCCGAAAGGATTTCTTCCCTGCCTTCGGTAGCGGAGAAATGCTTACGGATGCTTTTCAGGTAATCGTTGAGGACAAAGTAAGCATCTTCGTCTATATGGAATACCGTTCCGCTTAAATTTACTGTGAGTGTCTTTTTCATTACTATATATTATTTGATTGTGATCTGTTTAATGATTTCCTGATATTTTTTTCACCGCTTCCACCAGTTCATTCCATCCTTTGTTTAATTCTGTAAGAAATTCGCGGCCCCGGTTCGTGATCTCATAGTACTTTCTGGGCGGGCCTGATTTGGATTCTTCCCAGCGGTAACTCAGGAGGCCTTCATTTTTAAGACGGGTCAGTAAAGGATACAGGGTGCCTTCCACCACCAAAAGCTCCGCTTCCTTTAGTTTAAACAGTATGTCGGAGGCATAGGCTTCTTCCGTGTTGATTATGGCCAGGATGCAGTACTCAATCACGCCCCGCCGCATTTGCGCTTTTGTTTTTTCAGTATTCATCCGGCAAAGATACAACAAAAATTAGTACTATGCAATACCTAGTAGTAAAAATATTTTAGTATTTTGTACTAAAATATTGTAAAAGTCAGATTATGAGTTAAATAGGCAGGAATATTTTTTATTGTTTCAGGAGTATCTGTTCAATGATCCTGGGATAATGCAGATATTCAAGTTCATGAATCCGTGATGCCAGGCTTTCGGGATCGTTGTTTTCGGGGACCCGGCATCTGGCCTGGAAGAGAATCTCACCTTCATCGTACTTTTCATTAACATAATGGATGGTAATCCCTGATTCTTTATCGCCTGAGCGGATCACTGCCTCATGTACGTAATGTCCGTACATTCCTTTGCCCCCGTATTTGGGAAGGAGGGCAGGGTGAATGTTCAGAATTCTATCCGGAAAGTTCAGCAGGATGTTATGAGGGATAAACCACAGAAAGCCTGCCAGTACAATCAGCCGTGTATGGTCGTTGAGGAGGTTTTCCAGTATTTTACCGGATTCATAAAAGTCCTTTTTATTGAATACCGTGGACGGGATATTATATTTCTCTGCTCTTTTCAGAACAAATGCCTCGGGCTTATTGCAGTAGATCCTTTTAATCAGGACATTTTTATTTTTTCTGAAATACAGGATAATGTTTTCGGCGTTGGTGCCGCTTCCGGAGGCAAATATTGAAATATTCTTTGTCATACATCATCGTGTTCTGAAAGTAAAATATTTTGCATTCAAACATAGAAAATTAAAGTTAACTGACGAGGGGAGTTTAAAAAATATTTTGCAGATAAGAATAAATTTCATTTCTTTGCAGGCTTAATTTTAAAATGTAATAATATGTCAGACATTGCATCAAGAGTTAAAGGAATTATTGTCGACAAGCTTGGTGTTGATGAGAGTGAAGTGACACCGGAAGCAAGCTTTACCAATGATCTTGGAGCTGATTCACTGGATACTGTGGAACTCATCATGGAATTTGAAAAAGAGTTTAACATTGCTATTCCTGATGACCAGGCCGAGAAAATCTCCACTGTTGGTGAGGCCATTTCATACATAGAGGACAATACTAAGTAAAATTTTCAATCTTCTGGTTTAGGATCGGATGGAGTTAAAACGGGTGGTTATAACCGGTATGGGTGCCCTCACGCCGATAGGGAACTCGGTGGGAGAGTTTTGGAACAGCTTGGTGAACGGCACAAGCGGTGCTGATATGATCAAACGTTTCGATGCTTCGAAATTCAAGACACAATTTGCCTGCGAGCTAAAGGATTTTAACCCTCTTGATTATATTGACCGCAAGGAAATCAGAAGGATGGATCCCTATGTGCATTATGGTCTTGTAACTGCCGATGAATGCCTGAAGGATTCCGGGCTGAACCTTGATAAGATCGACAGGTTTAGGGGAGGTGTGATTTGGGCTTCAGGAATAGGAGGCCTTGACACATTTGAATCTGAAATAGGGGCTTACGCCACAGGCGACGGCACTCCCAGGTTCAATCCCTTTTTTATACCCAAAATGATTGCTGATATTGCTGCGGGCCATATTTCAATAAAATATGGACTGATGGGCCCTAATTTTGCAACGGTATCCGCCTGTGCCTCATCGGCAAATGCCCTCATTGACGCCTTCAATTATATCCGGCTTGGGATGGCTGATTTTTTTGTAACAGGGGGATCTGAAGCTGCCATTACTCCCTCCGGGATTGGCGGTTTCAACTCCATGCATGCCATTTCGACACGGAACGATGACCCCAAGACGGCCAGCAGGCCATTCGACAAGGACAGGGATGGATTTGTTCTTGGGGAAGGCAGCGGAGCCTTGGTTTTTGAAGAGTACGAACATGCCAGGGCAAGGGGTGCAAAGATATATGCAGAAGTCATCGGTTGCGGTATGACCGGGGATGCCTATCACATGACCTCGCCTCACCCCGAGGGATTGGGAGCCAGGTTTTCGATGGCATTTGCCATCAGGGATGCAGGTCTCAAGCCGGAAGACATCGACCACATCAACACCCATGGCACCTCAACGCCTTTGGGCGATATTTCGGAACCCAGGGCCATTGTGGACCTGTTTGGCGAGCATGCATATAAGATTTCGATCAACTCCACCAAATCGATGACGGGCCATTTGTTAGGCGCTGCCGGAGCGGCTGAGGCCATTGCCTCAGTTCTCGCGTTGAAAAACAGTTTTGTCCCGCCTACCATCAATCATTTTACCGACGATCCCCAGATCGACAATAAACTCGATTTTACTTACGGTACAGGGCGGAAACGGGAAATGACCTACGCGCTTAGCAATACATTTGGTTTTGGGGGCCATAATGCCACCATTATCTTTAAAAAGTACAATGAATAATTCCCTGGTTTGAACCTCCTTGCTTCCATCAGGTATCTTCTTGCAAGGGAAAAAGCACTTTTCCGTTTTATTCATCATTCGTTCGGTTTCTATCCCGGCAATATCAATCTCTACAAGCTGGCTTTTTGTCATAAATCGGCATCCCAAAATCAGGTTAAAGGGTTTCTATTAAACAATGAGCGTCTTGAGTTTCTGGGAGATGCCGTACTTGGCCTTGTTGTAGGAGATTATCTGTTCAAAAGATATCCCATTAAAGACGAAGGATTTCTCACAGAGATCAGGTCAAGGATAGTAAACCACTCACAGTTAAACCGGCTGGCGGTGAAGTTAGGACTTGACCGGTATATACAGTCGGAGATCAACGGCAGCGCTACCAAGTACCTGTTTGGCAACACCTTTGAGGCCCTGATTGGGGCTATTTATCTGGATATCGGGTTCACGAAAGCCAGAAAACTGATCATAGAACGTATCCTGGATACTCATCTCGACCTGGAAAAAGTAATCTCAGAGGATGCAAATTTTAAAAGCAAAATCATCGAATGGTCGCAAAGAGAAAAGGCCAATCTGGAATACAGGCTTTCCGGTGAAAACGAAAACCATGGAGGTAAATATTTTGAGGTGGAACTGCTGATCGACCGGGAAGTGATATCCCGCGGTCAGGATTCAACCATAAAGGGGGCCGAACAACTGGCCTCAGCCAGGGCATTGGAGTTTTTAAAAAACAGGTATTCCGGGAAACTTTGAGGGGTTTTTTACGTTACAGACTAAAACTACCCAATACAAACTTCCATGGCAAAAAAAATTAAACTAAGGTTCGATCCGGACACGGACGACCAACTCATCGGGATTTCTTTTCACAAAAATGACTATTTACTTGCCTTCGGGATAAAATCCGCTCTGGATATGGATCTGCGCAGAATTCCTGATTTGCCTGTCCCCTTGCCCAATAGTGGTTCAAACAATATGGTGCCTTTATTTTATTATGATAACAGGGATAAAATGAGCACCTATTTTCTTATTTCCAATCTGGGTTCAGAAGGGAGGCTTTTCCCGGCCCTCAGAAACATCGATTATTTTTTTCTGATCAATGGTTCCGGAGATGTGAATGAAATGAGCGCTATCATAGGTGAAATAAAAAGAATCAAGTATGTACTCACTGCTTTTCCTTTGGATGTCAATACTATAAAGCAGGCCGATCTGCTGATGTCATACCTTGAGCTGCATCTGATCGACATCAACCGTTCTGACCGGGAGTAGGCGGGTTTGCTTTCCGGATGTTCTCCTTCTTTCGCAGGCTCATTACAATTTCGAACCCTGTGAAAAAAAGATAAAGCGTGAAGAATGCGATAATAAACGGAATGGCATCCTTTCTGTTCAGCAATGCATACAGCAGAACAATGGTGAGAAAGAAAAGCAATTTTCCCACGGTGAGCAGCATAAAATAGTTGACAAAACTATTGATTCCTTTTCTTGCAATCCATTTCAGTAATTCATGTATGGCCAAAGTGACCAAAAAGAAGAAAAGATAAATCCAGATGATTGCAGGGGTGATCATACCATCAGGCAACCCCTTTGAAACCAAGTATCCCAGCGCTGCAAGCAAAAGGGTATATATCATGAGATAAAGAGGAAAATTATTCTTTTTGCTTTGAGATTTGATCATTCAAAGAAGGTCTTTTATAAAGTAATAGATCGAGAAAGAAACAGCCAGAAGGGAAAACAGCAATGTAAATACAGGGAATTCCATGTTAAGCCATTCATCCGTTTTCACGCCCCCCCATGCCCCCGCACCAATGATGATAAGCATTTGGAAGGCCATGGATGAATATTTAACATAGTTATCCGATAATTTTTTCTTTTTGTTTGAATTCTTCATTTTTTTGCGGGGATACAGGGTTTTTATTTCCGCCCTCATCCATATTGCACGACCCTGAAAACTTTGCCCCGGGTTCGATGGCAAGCTTGGAGGTACTGATTTCACCTTTGAAGATGGCCGTGGATTTGAGTGAAAGCAATTCAGCAACTGCGATCCGGGCAGAAACCTTCCCTGAAATATCGGCGTTCTGGCAGGTTACCTCTCCCTCTATTTCACCTGTGGAGCCTACCACTATCCTGCCTTTTGAAGTGATCGATCCTACCAGAACACCGTCGAGTCTGAAGTCTCCGTTGGCGGTGATGTTGCCTTTTACAACTGTTCCCTGTACAAGTTTATTGACACTCGGTTCGGGAGTAATGTTTTTTGCCATTGATGAAAGTTTTAATTTCATGAGCTAAATTATGAAAAATCCTGTAAAAGAGCCCATTGGTCATTCATTTTCTTTAAGATATTTTTCTGCGAAAAATGCTATGTACTTATCTATATCCTTATCCTTGTAAAAAACAGGATAGTTTTCCTGTGAAAGGACAAAAGCATCATAATCCTCTCCACTCAGGCTGGAAAACACATATTCATTTTTGAGGATCATATTGTAGTAGAGCATTGCCTTCTCTGCGTTTTCAAAGTTACCTGACATAATCAGGTGGGTATTCCCTGAGAGGATTACGTTGGTTATGGAAAGGTTTTCAATGCTGTAATATTTGCTGTTGAAGTCGGAAATCTTCACTTTCAGGGCTTCAATATTCACTTTGGCATCGTCTGTGACCAGGGTGAAAAAGTGACCGGATGAAGGCCGGAACTTGTAAATGGAGAGATCGTATATGGTTTCCGGCTGATCCGGTTGAACATCATTGGTGTCTGCCGGAGGGCCTTTCAGGTAGGCCACAATATTTTGTGCCAGAGGAGCCACATCACTGTCAGGGTACTTAACAAGCAGGGTTTCGAGGGAAGCTGTAAGGGAGTCGGTAACGTCCACTTTACCAATGGCTAAGGCCCGCAGGTATGCAAATTTAGGAAATATGTGTCCGGGTTCGCTGAATGTTTCAAAAGCCCTGTTGCTGTTGGCAATCACAGTATAGTATTGTCCGGCTTCAAAGGCATCCCAGGTTTCGCGGTAAAGGCTCAGCGCCAGGTTTTTCCGGGCTTCCAGCTCTCTGAAATAGTCAGGATCAAGAAGTAACCTGGCATAATCGCTGTCGGGATATTTTTCAATGATCAGATTTTTATACTGCTCCGCAGTTTCAAAATTGCCAAGTCCGGTATGAAGCCGGTAAAGATGATAGTATGTTTCGAGCAGGTGCGGGTTGTCGGGAAAACGGCTGATGAGTTTTTCGAACGATTCCACTGACCTGGGCATATTGTTGAGTTTGTCCTTGTATATAAAGCCGAGATTGTAAAGAGCATCCTTTATCCTGTCGTTTGATCCGGCCATTTTTTCTTCTGTAAGGGGAAGGTATTGAAGATAGGTTTCACGTTTGAAGGGGTCGGTTGAAACAATCATTGTGCTGTCACCGGTGAGGCTGTCGCCTGCGATCAGATTCTCATCGGGGGTGAATGCAGCTTTTTTATTGGACAATCTCCAGTTATCCTCCAGTTTTCGGCGTCCCCATTTTTTGGTAAATTCGGTGAAGCCCTGGCTGAGCGCTGCCGGATTGTAGAAGTACCAGTTTCCGGTTCCTGTCGGCGATCCCATGGGAGGCCCCCCCGACAATCCTCCCCGGTTCATGTTGTTTAAATTGCTGGTAGACATGGCCATAAGCTCTTCTTCTTCCTTCAGTCTTTCTTCTTCTATTTTCTTATCCTCAATGATTTTGTCAATAAGTGCATTGCGCTCGTCTTCACCAAGGCTGGCTACATACTGAAGACTGTCTTCTGTTTTAATGACGATCAGGTGGGATACCAGTTCGGTCAGATAAGTCGTCTTAGCCTCAATCTGCTTGTAATTCGGATAATCTTGCGGCAGCACCTGCATTGCGGTATCATAATAAGCCTGTGAAAGCTCATATTCCTGCCGTTCGAAGAAGAGGTCGCCCAACATCAGCGAGGATTTGGATTTCTGGTAGTTATTGGTAAGGCCTGAAGCCACCGAAAGCCTGAGATAATCAATGGCAAGGGTATCATTGGAATTTTTGAAGGCAATATCTGCAAGTGCAAAATAGATCTGATCACGGAAATCTTTGTTTTTATCCTCCTTCAGCATTTTAACAAGCTTTTTTTCAATTTGTTTGCTGTCCCCGTATCTCGTGTCATAGCATTGGGCGAGATTAATGCCTGCGTTAAATGCCATGACATAAGCCGGGTTTTTTTTGATCACCTGGAGGTAGTAATCAGAAGCGATATAAAATTCCCCCTCTTTCTGGTTGATTTGTCCGAGAATGAATCTTATTCGGGCGCTCAGGTTTTTATCATACCTGTAATAAAGGGCTGTTTCGAGCTGGGATTTTGCCTGACTGAATTTCTCCTGGCTGATAAACAGGTCGGCTTTCATCAGAGGCAGAAACTCAACCACTTTCCTGGGTATTTTCAGATTTTTGTTGATGTCGTTTTGCAGGTTGTCCATTATAGACTGGGCCCGATTGTATTTTTTAAGACGTATCAGTGAATTTGCCAGCCACAAAGTGGATTCATAAGTAATGGCATTACCCTTGTACTCGTTCATTACAAATTCAAAGGTTCTGCGGGCTTTGTTGTATTCATGTTTATAGAAATAGGCTTTGCCTATCATCAGGTAGCTGTCGTCAATCCATTTTACGTATTCCTTCCTGTTGAAATACATGGAATGCCTCTGGATATTGATGGAAGCCTTTTCAATGGCCCTGTCCATCTGGGAATTGAGGCCCTGGGCTTCGGCATCCGTTCCGTAATTAAATACCGGAAGAATTTTATTGTAATTGTCCTGGACTGTAGAATTCAGCTGCCTGACTCCTTGCCGGAAACTTTCGTTTCCATTCCAGTAAGTGTTGTAATGGCCCGTCAGATTGTGAAAAACCCTCCTTGTAAAGGTATTTTTTTTGGTGGAGCATGAC
>JAFGME010000300.1 GCA_016927695.1 Bacteroidales bacterium | reverse complement strand
GCGTCAAGGTTGAAGTCGCCTGAGAGGTAACCGCCTGTGCCTGCCTGGGGTGCCCAGACATCGTTCTTGTCGCCGTTGTTGATCTGGCTGTCTGCATTGCCGTCGGCAGCCGTCATTCCCCAGATCCCCGGGGCGATCTCCTTATGTGCCAGCATTCCGCCATTTGCCTGCCCGGCGCCTGATGAGAAATCCCAGGTATATACTCCTGCCGTTTCCTGCAACGAACTGCCACTGATCACCCCAAGATGGTTACGGTGCCAGACGACGACGAACAGGCTGTCATCTGCCGTGACGTTGAACAAAAGATTGCTCAAGCCGTCGGTTTGGGTGACAGAACCATCCCGCAGCAAAAACGCTGCCTGTCGTGCGATCATGGTGCCGGGCATTGCCAGTGATACCTGCGTCGTATCGCGTAATTCAATCAGAATCCAATCCACTACATCCGCATTGGGTATGGAGGTTACACTTTCTGTTCCGGAATAGTTCCAGGGAGCAGCGTTGTAGGGTTGGGTGAGCGGAATATTGGCCGGGTTCAGGCTCGTATTCATACCGATTCCATTGAATGGGCCTTCAAGAAAGACGGTAATACCGAGCCGGATGCCTGCCGGTTCCGTTTTGCGGGCGATGATGAACTGACCGGCAACGGTTACCCCGGCGAAGGTGGCCTGATCTGTGGCCGCATTCACCGAACCGGACGAAGCCAGGAAGGCCCAGTTGGTATCTGTTGTATTCTCTCTCAGGAAAAGGCTGATATCTGCGGGGCTATTCTGGTCTGCTGAGGTCAGATCTTCTGCCACAGCAAAGGTAATGTCTGCATCATAGCTACCTGTTCCGTAACGGTTTATGACCCAGTACTGGCTGTCCAACGTCACATAAGGACCATCTGGATTGATGTTCGGAACGGTATCAATTCTGGAAACGGTAATGGGTGCTCCTGTATGGGCATTGAAATACATGGTAAGGCCTGTTCCGGAGAAATCAATCAGACCTGATGTTTCTGTCTGCGAATCAGCCACCCCGCCACCGAACGGAATAGTGGAAAGAACCCAGGCGGAGTTATCCATATTGATAAGCGTGCCTGTAGAGCCCCCAAGGATATTGTATGCTTTATTCCCACTGCCTTCATTGAACTGCCAGTACCCGACAAGGCCAGTTTCCGTACCCTTGAGGTTCAGGTGCATCCTTTCACGTACCTCAAGGGAATCCAGGGCATAATCCCATATACTTGCCTCGTCGATTTTTCCATCGAAGTAGTAATTATTCCATCGTCCGAACAAGATGTCGTGTTCCTCGGTGTTAAGTGCAACCTCATGTTCAGCCATTAATTTGCCGTCATAATAGAGCTTTGCTTTGGCCCCGTCATAAGTCATGCAGTAGTGACGCCAATGGTTTTTACTGTCAGGGAGGATAAGGTCGAAGTCACCCCCCCAGAACGACATTCTCCAAAGGTTGTCGGCACCCCTGGTCCGAAGGGAAAAATCAGAATAAGAATAGCTAAAATATCCGGCCTGAAAAATCCCCCCGACGGTAAAACTGTTCACATTGGCCCACGCCATGATGGTCCTGGGATTGTTGCCTGTAATTTGCGCTTCGGTTCCACAGTTCACATATTCCGAATTACTGTCAAAATGCAGGGCATTTCCTGGAAAATTGTCAGTTTCAATCCCTGTTCCCAAAAGGCCAACTGTAAACTCCTGCTGATAGGGAGCGTTTGAATAAATGGTTAAATAGTTATTAAAATCACCTGCAAAGCCAGGAGTAAAAGTCAAATCAACATCCTGGTGATTTCCCGGGAGGAGAGTGAATGAAACAGGGCTGGCGTTGTACGCGGGGTTTCCCACAGAAATACCAGAAACAAATAAGGTTACCAGACCGGGATTTGAAATTTCGAGTGTTTGAATTGCCGATTCCCCGGTAAAAACCTTTCCGAAATCCACTATCGGGGGATCAGCGGATATAATGGGAATGTTCGTTATGGTGATAACAAACTGCCCATGATCTGAAACATTAAAAAATTCCACCTGGTTTGTGGCAGCATTAACGTTGCCTGCCTGGCAGATGAAATCCCAGTTGGAATCGGAAGTACTCCCCCGGCCAAAGAGGCCTAAAACAGAGGGGTTGGCCTGATGTTCGGGTGTCAGATCCTCATTGAGGGTGAAAGTTATATCCGCATTATAACTGCCGTTTCCATAACGGTTCACAACCCAGTATTGTGAATTGAAAGCATAGTAAGGCCCGGTTGGATTGATATTGGGAACCGTATCAATCCTCGTTGCTGTTATGGATGCCCCGGTTTGAGAGTTAAAGTCCATTGACAATCCGGTTCCTGTAAAATCAACCAGTCCGGGAGTTTCCGTTTCAGTAGCAGAAACCCCGCCCCCGAAAGGAATGGTGGAAACAACCCAGTCGGAGTCATCCATATTGATAAGTACGCCGGTGGATCCGCCAAGTATATTGTAAACCGTGGTTCCGCTTCCTTCATTGAATTGCCAGTACCCGACAAGGCCGGGTTCCGAACCGCTGAGGTTCAGATGCATCCTTTCACGGATCTCAGTGGCATCCATCGCATAATTCCACATACAAACTTCATCTATTTTGCCATTGAAATAGCTGTTTTCCCAGCGGCCGAATAATATATCGTTCCAGCCTGTATAAAGGTAAACGGTATGTGATGCCATCAGTTTGCCGTCATAGTATAACCTGGCGACAGACCCATCGTAAGTGAGGCAGTAATGATGCCAGGAATCCTTGCTTCCGGGGAGATAGACCTCCAGGTCATTGCCCCAGAATTGCATTACCCATGTATTTTCGGTTGTTGTAGTCCGAAGTGAAAAATCCCAGACATAATTTCCTGTTTGTCCAGCCTGGAAAAGGCCGCCGTTATCAAACTCCCTGGCATAAGCCCAGGTTTCAACAGATCTTGGGTTATTTCCTCTTATCTGGACTTCGTCTCCACAACGCACATGATCGTTATAGCCGTCAAAATCAAGCGCGTTGCCCGGGTAATTCTCACTTTCAACGCCGGTTCCGTTAATGGTGATATATGCCGTATCCATCCGGGTTGCTGTATGGATCAGTAAACCCGGATACCCCGTTATTGCGGCAGGGGTGAAGCGGACATAAACCGTCCTGGAAACGCATCCGTCAACAGGCGTGATGCTCAGGTTTTGAGAGAACCCGCTGTTTTCGGAAAGGGAAATTGCAAAATGGCTGTCATTGCTCATTATTTTTAAGTTGTCAGTGAGGTATCCTGCCTTTACAAAATAGGATTTAACAAGGCTTATTCCCGGAATGATATGCCCAAAATCCAGTGTGTCAATTACCTTTTGCTCTAAATGACTCAATGCTCCATAGCTTTCCCCTACCAGTAAATCGATAAGCCCGTTATCATCCAGGTCGGTGAAACAAGGTGAAGAATGAGCGCCGAAATCATGGGAAGCAAAATACTTCGATATTGTAATAAATGAAGCAGAATTCTGGCTTTGCTGCCTGTAATGCTCCAGATATCCAAGTTCTTTACCGATAACCATGTCCAGCAGGCCGTCATTTTCCAGGTCGGTGAAATTGGGAATGGAGTTATCACCAACATCAATATAATTAAAGTTATTTGTAATCATTGAGAAATTCAGTGAGTTCTGACTTTGTTGTTCAAAGCGATTCAGATTGCCATCCTGTTCACCAATGATTAAATCCCATCGCCCGTCTCCATCAAGGTCTGTAAGCGCCGGGGCAGCATTGTCCCCCACATCAATGGAATTAAAATTGTCAGTTACCGGTAAAAATGAAAGGGAATTAATGTTTTGCTGCTGATAGTGTGCCAGTGTGCCATCTGATTTGCCGATAATTAAATCCAGAAGACCGTTTCCATCCAGATCGGCAAAGCAGGGTTTGGCTTTTCCACTGACCGTAATACCATTAAAGAGCCAGGAGACAAGCTCAAAGGAGGCAGAAAACGCATCAGTCTGTTGGTAATGTCGCAGTGTACCGTAAGAATCCCCGTGTTGCGCCCCGATGACAAGGTCGAGAAGGCCGTCATTATCCAAATCAACAATAGTTGGAACTGAATTTGAGCTAATATCAATACCGTTGAAATTAGTACTGACTAAATCAAAGGATGATGGGTTTTCGATGGTATGGCATGAAGGATATTTCCCCAAACCCTTCAACACAATAGTTGTTTCGCTTTCATTCAAATCATTGGAAAAAATAGTCAGTTCTTTTCTATAAAAGTCTAAATCCTGCGGTTTGAATTTGACTTCAATGCTTACAAATTCAGTTGGGAGAATGATAGCGGTGGCCGGGTTCACACTAAAATCGGGGTGGCTGGTCAGAATATCATACACAAAAAGCGTGTCATATCCAATATTATATATATCGAAAGACAATATTAACGAATCGCCGGGTATTATATTTCCAAAATCCAAATCAGTTTGTGAAACATCGATTTCAGGAGAGGACTTTTTCCCGATAATAAACTGACCGAAGGCTTCGACACCCTCGAATATAAGAAAGTCTTCAGCGGCATTTACCGAATCTGCCGTATGAAACACTGTCCAGGCCCCATCTGAAGCGGGAGGCCGGCAATAAAGCCGGAAATATTGCAGATTGCTTTCCTCTTCGGGCAAAAGGTCTTCCTTCAGGGAGAACTTTACATCCGCATTGAATGTGCCGTTTCCATAACGGTGCACTGCCCAGTATTGCATGGAGTAAATGGTATCCGGGTCATCAGGAGGCATATAGGGGAGGGTATCAATCCTTGTGGCTGTAACAGGGGCTGTATTATGGGCATTATAATACACTGAAAGACCTGTTCCTGAAAAATCAACAGCGCCGTTTGTTTCGATCTGAGAATCCGAAGTTCCTCCGCCGAAAGGAATAGTGGAAACTACCCAGTCGGAATTATCCATGTTGACAAGGGCGCTGGGGTACCCTTCAACTAAATTATAAACCTCAGTACCATGTCCTTCGTTGAACTGCCAGTAGCCAAGCAGGCCGGTTGTTCCATCCGGCAGGTTCAGGTGCATGTTTTCACGGACCTGTATGGAGTCCAGTGCATAATCCCATATCCTTACCTCATCGATCTTACCGTTAAAATAGCTGTTTTGCCATCTCCCCAACCATATTTCATTGGTTCCCGTATTGAGCGTCGCTTCCCTGGTGGCCATCAACCTGCCATCGTAGTACAGATTTGCGGTTGAGCCATCGTAGGTCATGCAGTAGTGATGCCATCTATCTTTACTGTCAGGCAGGGTTACAGTCAGATCATACATTGTTCCCCAGAACTGCATTTTCCACTGATTTTGGATATTTGTCGTCCTAAGGGAAAAATCTTCACCATCTGCTCCGTTTTTTCCAGCCTGAAAAATCCCTCCGTTATTAAATGATTCTGCAAACGCCCAGGCTTCTATCGTACGTGGAAGATTCCCGGTAATCTGATTCTTATTACCACAATTGACATAGTCGTTGTTTCCGTCGAAATCCAGTGCATATCCCGGGTAATTATCAGGGATAGCCCCCTCCCCTTCGAGTACCAGGCGGGTTGTATCCATGAATGGAGCGATGTGTAATATTTTCCCCTTATATTTCATTATTGAATCGGCTTCGAAACGGACAAACACGGTGTCTGTAATAATGCTGTTTACTGCTGATAAAGTGAGGTTCTGAGAATACCCGCTATTTTCATCGGATGAAATTTCAAATGCATTGTTGGTAGATTGCAATAACAGGTTGTTGCCTATAACTGAAGCCTTTATGAAATACTTTTTTATCAGTGTATTTCCGGGTATCAGTTTTCTAAAATTTAAAGTGTCGATATCTTTCTGTTTATAATGAAAAAGGCCACCATCCGTATCACCGATTAGCAAATCATAGGAACCATTTGCATCCAGATCGGTAAAAGCGGGGATTGTAATTCCTCCTGTGTTTATTGAACCATAAGGGTCCGAAACAAAATCAAAAATCAGAGAATTTTCACTTTGCTGTTCATGTCTGACAAGGGTTCCCCAATAATTCCCGGTAAACAGGTCCAGAAGTCCATCATCATCAACGTCCGTAAATGTTGGTGATGAATCAGTGCCGGTATAAACACCGTTGAAATTGTTTGTTACCTGCGAAAAAGAAGTAGAATGGATACTTTGCTGTTCATAGTGGTACAGATATCCGTTATTGTCACCGACAATCATGTCCAGCAGCCCGTCCCCATCCAGGTCGGTAAAGCAGGGCGCTGAATTGTCAGCGATATCTATATTATTGAAATTTTCGGAAACAAGGTCAAAAGTAGAGGAATATTCACTTTGCTGCTCATAATGCTTCAACCGGCCAAATCTTTCCCCCACAATCATGTCCAGAAGTCCGTTCCCATCCAGATCGGTAAAGCAGGGATGTGATCGTTCACCTACATCAATCCCACTGAAATTGTCTGTTACCAATAAAAAAGAGTCTGAATGAATATATTGCTGTTCATAATGATTCAGGGTTCCATCTGCTTTCCCAACAATTAAATCCAGGAAATCGTTGTTTTCCAAATCCGTAAGACAGGGAGCAGACCGGTCCCCGACATCAATAAAATTAAACGGGAATGATTCAAGAACAAAGTCAGGAGGACATTCCATCATCGCAATGTAGATATGACTACATGTAGCGGAAAGGGTGACGATGGTTTCCGGTTCATCCGCATCGTTTGAATACACCGTGAGGGTTTTGCTGAAAATCATGTATTCCTGCGGTTTGAATTTTACCTCAATGGCCATATTATCCAAAGGAAGGATAGTTCCGGATGATGGGTTTGCGGTAAAGGCGGCATGGTCGCTTACAATACCTGAAACAATGAGTGGTTCCGAACCATCATTGAAAATGTTCATGATCAGGATGGCAGAATCACCTAAAGCGACATTTCCGAAATCAAGCAGGAGGGGATCAATGGATATCTCCGGGTTTCTGTCCAATGCAATAATAAACTGGCCGGGGGAATTTAAGTTATTAAAAACAACAAAATTTTCCACGGCATTCACCGAATCGGCCGTTTTTACCAATGACCATATCCAATCGGAATTGGAATTGCGGGAATACAGTTTTAAGGCTTCGGGATGAAGTTCATCGAACTCCAGGATATCTTCCTGAGGTGCAAATGAAATGTTTGCATTAAAGGAGCCGGTTCCGAAACGGTTGATGACCCAGTACTGTTCTGAAAACACCGTATCATTGCCAATAGGAAAAACATAGGGAATAGTGTCAATTTTTGACACTGTGACCGTTGCGCCGTTGTGGGCATTGTAAAACATGGAAACGCCGGTTCCGGAAAAATCCACCTTGCCGTTTGTTTCGGTCCGGGTATCGCTTGTGCCGCCGCCAAGGGGGATGGTTGACTGTATCCAGCAGGCCGGGGCGCTGAACCCGAACAGATTTCCAGTGTTGCTGTTCAAAAAATCATGCAGCACAAGTCCTGAACTCTCGTTGAACTGCCAGTAGCCGGTAAGGCCGCTCTCATTTCCCTGCAGGCTGAGGTGGACATGCTCGCGGATCGTTTCGGCATCAAGAGCAGTGTTCCAGATGCGCACTTCATCCATTTTCCCGTCGAACTGCCGGCCGGTTTGCTGCGCATTTTCACCAAACATGACCGAATAGTCATTCGTGGAGATACTACCGGATGTAACGATCATGTTATCAAGGCGGCCGTCAATATAAAGGTACTTCACCGAACCATTATACACGGCGGCTATGTGATGCCACTTCCCGTCATTCATGGCGGTGTTGCTGATCAGGTGTTCCTCGCCGGTTCCATCGGTATCAAAAGTGATGTAACCGGTGTTGTTGTAGCGGTGTATCCTCCATGAATTGTCTCCCTTGGTAATAATTGCCTGCCAGGTTTTTGTGAATGATCCCACTCTGATCCATGCTTCAACGGTCATGGAGTTTGTAAAGTCGAAGGCTGCTTCGTTTGAGATGACCACATAATCATTGGTTCCATCGAAGTCAAGTAAATTGGTGGGCGCCTGTATGCCAGTTGTATATGACAGTATCTCACCATAGCTGGTATCGGTTGAATTGACGGCATAAGCCCTGAAATAGTATGTCGTTCCTTCGTTCAGGCCGGTGGCATTGCTCACAAAAGAACCCTGCCCTGTGCCATCATTTGTATATCCCAGACATGATACCAGCACAGGGTTTGCAGTTGTACCCCACAACAAGCCTTTGGCAGAAACAGGGCTTGATCCTCCGGATATTACCTCACCGCCTCCGGTCAGCGCCTGGTAAGTAAAGCCGGATAGTACGGCCGTAGTGACAAAAGGTGCGCCATAAGGCCATCCGGCAGCTACCCAGTCGGAGTTGTCCATGTTATACAAAGTGCCGTTATAGCCGTTGGCGGTCAGGTCGGGGAGCAGGGTGCCTTCCGTTTGGTCGAAACGGTAGTAAGCGATCAGGTTTGTAGAGGTTCCGTCAACGGTGGTGGTCATCTTTTCACGGATTTCCTGTTGGGTGCGGGCCGTATTCCATACCCGCACTTCATCAACCAGGCCGTTAAACTCTGAATATTCCCAAATACCTATCCTGAAATCATAGGAAACAGTATTGATTGTCCTTGCCTCATCAACTACAAGGTTTCCATCATAAAATAATCTGGCTTTTGTTCCATCGTAGGTCAGGCAGTAATGGTGCCACGAATTTTTACTTCCGGGCAGTTCAACATCAATATCTGCTGATCCCCAAAGATTGATGCGCCAGGTTTCTTCGGTAGTGAGGGTTCTCAGGGAGAAATCTCTGTCATTTGTTCCAGTGCCCCCGGCCTGGAAAATTCCCCCATCATCAAACGCACGGGTGTAAGCCCAGGCTTCAATGGTACGGGGCAATGATCCTGTAAGTACGGGACCGTTGCCGCAACTGACATAATCGTTTGATCCGTCAAAATCAAGGGCATTGCCCGGAGGGGTCATATCTTTGAAATACGTGTCCCCACCGGAAACATTTTTGCTGACCCGGTCCGGATTCTCAATCCCGGCGACCTGGTAAGGGGCTGCCTGTGTGCCCGTCACGGTGGGTTGAATAGCTGTTTGCGCGATTAATGAAACCTGCGCCATTGTCATCAGGACAAAACCAAAAAAACAGGTAATTCTCATATTCATAAAAGCATTTTTTTATTTTGTGTAAATGTACTGTTCTGAAAGAGTGATTT
>JAFGME010000043.1 GCA_016927695.1 Bacteroidales bacterium | reverse complement strand
CTGGTCTGCTCTGTAAATAATGTTGCGGTATTTGGTCCACGCTGAATACGAATTAGGATTGGTCTCAAATTCTCCCCTGATTATATTCATAATGTAGGCTTCTTTTTCTTGTAAGCATATTATATCGTAAAAATACTCATCTTCTGGAGAGTTAATCCATTTTATAAATGAGTTCTGGCAGTACAGGGTTGTGCCGGTAAAAAAAACCATACAGAGTACAGGCTGTAAAATCTTTTTCATAGATCGGGATATTGATATTCTTACAAAAATACAGAAAAGTATTGCACGGATAAATCACCGGTTAATTTGCATATTAATTCAAATGACTATCTTTACCGATTCTAAATAAAAAAAAGATATGGCTTTGACGGTTGAAAAGGTGCTGGAAGCGCTGAAAAAGGTTCAGGATCCCGATCTGAAAAAGGATCTGGTTACATTGAACATGATTGAAGACGTCAGGGTGGAGGGGTTCAATGTCAAATTCAAACTTGTGCTCACCACCCCGGCCTGCCCGATGAAGGAACTGATGCGAAAGGACTGTGAAGAGACCCTTCGCAGGGAGATCGATGAGCGGATCACGGCTGAAATTGAACTGACTTCCAGGGTGACAACAAAAAGGAAACAAACGGAAGCCCTGCTCAGTAAGGTTAAAAACATTGTGGCCGTGGCTTCAGGGAAAGGGGGTGTTGGCAAATCCACCATCGCCGCCAACCTGGCAGTTGCGCTCTCAAGGACAGGCGCCCGGACAGGCCTGATCGACGCTGATATTTACGGGCCTTCAGTTCCCATCATGTTCGATGTTCAGGGAGCTATGCCCGAAGCCATCGAAAAAGACGGCAAAACGAAAGTCCTGCCTGTGGAAAAATATGGCATTAAGCTGCTCTCGATAGGTTTTTTTGTGGATCCCGGACAGGCGCTGGTCTGGAGGGGGCCTATGGCTTCCAATGCATTGATGCAGCTATTCAATGATGCCGAATGGGGCGAACTGGATTACCTGGTTGTGGATCTTCCTCCGGGAACCGGCGACATACACCTTACCCTGGCGCAACAGGCGCCCATAACAGGCGTTGCCATCGTTTCTACTCCGCAGGAGGTGGCCCTGGCAGATGCCAGAAAGGCAATCAATATGTTCAACCAGGAAAAGATCAGAATTCCGGTGTTAGGGTTGATAGAAAACATGTCGTACTTCACCCCGGCCGAACTCCCTGAAAACAAATATTACCTGTTTGGAAAAGAGGGGGCTAAAAAGCTGGCAGAAAAAGAGGGTATTGCCTTGTTAGGGGAAATCCCCATTGTTCAGGGCATCTGCGAATCGGGTGATTTAGGGAAACCGATCGTGTTGTTTGATCATTCCCCCGTTTCACAGGCATTTATTAAACTGGCGGAAAATGTGGCACAACAGGTTTCCATTGTGAACGCATCAGGGATAACTCCACGCCAATAATTCGAAATTAAATTCAAAAAGTGTTTATGTCAGAAAACAACAGATCGGATTTGGAAATGAAAGTCCGGAACATCATCGGACAAATCCGCCCCTATCTTCAGCAGGACGGCGGGGACATTGAATTTGTGGATCTTACGGACGACAACATAGTAAATGTGCGCTTAACCGGCGCCTGCGGCTCGTGTCCCTACAGCAGGATGACCCTGAAAAACGGTGTTGAAACAGCCATGCAAAAAGCCCTGCCTGAGATCAAAGCCGTTGAAGCAGTGGGATAAGGAGTGGATTACCCGGCTCCTATCTGCTCTTCTTCACCGCCTTTACACTCCCGGCCTTTAAGCCGTTGACCGCCACGCCCACGATGTAAGCTCCCGGATTCACCTCGAACCCGAAATTGTCGGTTCCGTCCCAGGTGATGCTGTAAGAGCCGGGGACCGCTTCCGTTTCGGTGAGCTTTTTTACCAACTGCCCGTTCAGGTTGAAGATGGCTGCCCGCACCTTCCCCTGCTCTGTGGTTTTAAAGGAAATAAAAGCATTGGATGTGAACGTGTTGGGAAAAACATGCACTTCGCCATTTGTAATTTGATATTTTTTATTTGTAATTACCTTGGGGGTATCGAAATAAAACATTTTATCAATCAACAGAAAAATAATGCGGTTAAAAATTTCCATTGTACTTTTGTACAGTATGAGAAATGTCAGGAATTTTTGTATCATAGCCCATATCGACCATGGGAAAAGCACTCTTGCCGACCGTTTGCTTGAGTTCACGGGAACCATACAGGCCAGGGACCTGAAAAACCAGATACTGGACAGCATGGACCTGGAAAGGGAAAGGGGGATTACGATAAAAAGCCACGCCATACAGATGACTTATGAGGATGAAGGCAGGGCATTTTTGCTTAATTTGATTGACACTCCCGGGCATGTTGATTTCTCGTATGAAGTTTCCCGTTCGATAGCTGCCTGTGAAGGGGCGCTGCTGGTGATCGACGCCTCCCAGGGGGTGCAGGCACAAACCATCTCCAACCTTTACCTGGCCATAGAGCATGATCTTACCATTATCCCGGTATTGAACAAGGTTGATCTGGAGGCTGCCAGACCGGAAGAAATCAAGGATCAGATCGTTGAACTGATCGGCTGTGCTAGGGAAGAGATCATTGAGGCAAGCGCCAAAACCGGCTTTGGGGTGGATAAAATTCTTGATGCCATCGTAGAATTGATACCCCCTCCCAAAGGAGATCCCGAAGCTCCGCTGCAGGCGCTCATTTTTGATTCGATTTTCAACTCTTTCAGGGGCATCATCGCCTATTTCAGGATCATGAACGGCAGGATCAAAAAAGGCGATTTCGTCAAATTTGTGGCCACCGACAAAGAGTATTATGCCGAAGAACTGGGAGTGCTCAAACTGACCATGCACGAACGTTCTGAACTTGAGTCCGGTGATGTGGGGTACATCATTTCGGGCATTAAAGTGTCGTCGGAGGTGAAAGTGGGCGATACCATCACCCATGTTAAAAGGCCATGCTCCACCGCCATTTCGGGCTTTGAAAATGTAAAACCCATGGTGTTTGCCGGCATTTACCCCATAGATGCGGATGAATACGAAGAACTGAGGGCCTCTATTGAGAAGCTCCAGCTCAACGACGCCTCCCTTACCTTTGAACCGGAATCCTCGGCGGCCCTTGGGTTCGGATTCCGTTGCGGATTCCTTGGGTTGCTGCACATGGAGATCATACAGGAAAGGCTGGACAGGGAGTTCAATATGGATGTGATCACCACCGTGCCCAATGTATCGTTCCATGTTGTCACGCACAAAGAGGAAGTGATCGAGGTGCATAATCCTTCGGGTATGCCCGACCAGAAATACATCAATCACATTGAAGAGCCTTTTATCATTGCACAGATCATCACCAAGTCGGAATACACCGGCGCCATTATGAAACTTTGCATCGACAAACGGGGCACGCTGAAAAACCAGGTCTATCTCTCAAGCGACCGCCTGGAGCTGACTTTCGAGATACCGCTGACGGAAATTGTTTTTGACTTTTACGACAAACTGAAAAGCATTTCCAAGGGATATGCCTCTTTTGACTATTACCCTTCAGGATACAGGCAGGCGGATCTGGTGAAGCTGGATATACTGCTCAACGGGGAAAAGGTTGACGCCCTCTCCACACTCATTCACAGGAGCAACGCCTACTCTTTTGGAAGGAGGATGTGCGAAAAGCTGAAAGAGCTCATACCCAGGCAGCAGTATGAGGTGGCCATACAGGCAGCCATCGGCGTAAAAGTCATTGCCCGTGAAACCGTAAGGGCCCTGCGAAAGGATGTTACGGCAAAATGTTATGGCGGCGACATCACCAGGAAACGGAAGCTGCTTGAAAAACAGAAAAAAGGCAAAAAGAGGATGCGTCAGGTGGGCAACATAGAAGTGCCGCAGCAGGCCTTCTTAGCCGTGCTGAAACTCGACTGATCCCATGGTTAATTTTCAGAAAGCCTGTGATGATGGTAATTGTATTGCCGGCCCTTCTGATAATAAATCCTATTATTGTTTTAAATTCCGCAAAATGAAAATTTCCAGCTTTTCTCTTATTGTATTGCTTCTGCTGGGTTGCGCGTGCAATGAGGATTCCGGGCTCAAAAAAATCCGGTTCACAGGCGAGGCCCAGGGGACATATTATGCAGTTACCTGTTTTTATTCCGGGGAAAGGGATCTTCAACCTCAGGTAGATTCATTGCTGAAGGCTTTCGACCTGTCGGTCAGCCTGTGGCAGCCGGCTTCTGTCATTTCCAGGATCAATGCCAACGATCCGGAGGTGAGGCCCGACGATATTTTTACCCGCTTATTTCATCTTTCAGCCGGTGTTTACCGGCAGTCGGGCGGCGCTTTTGACCCTACCGTAGGCCCCCTGGTGAATGCCTGGGGTTTCGGCTTTTCTGACAGGATGAAACTTGACAGCGCTACGGTTGACAGCCTGAGATCGCTGAAAGGTTTTGAAAGGCTCAGCCTGAAAAACGGCCAACTGTTGAAAGAAGATCCGCGCATCCGTATTGATTTCAACGCCATCGCCCAGGGCTATTCTGTTGACCTGTTGGGAAGATTTCTTGAATCGCAGGGAATATACAATTACCTGATCGATGTAGGAGGCGAAGTGCTTGCCAGGGGCCGGAAACCCGACAAAAGCCTGTGGACCGTCGGCATTGAAAAACCCTCGGTGGAGGCAGCCCCGGAAAGGCCTTTGAAAGCAAAGGTTTCTCTGAAAGACAAAGCGTTGGCCACCTCCGGGAATTACAGAAAATTTTTTATGGAAGACGGCATCAGGTATTCTCACACCATCGATCCTGCCACAGGTTATCCTGTGCGCCATTCCCTGCTCAGCGCTACCGTTGTCGCTGCCGAATGTGCCACTGCGGATGCATGGGCCACTGCATGTATGGTGGCAGGCCTGGAAAAGTCAAAGGAAATGCTGAACAATGCCGGCAACCTTGAGGCTTATTTCATTTATTCGGGGGAGAACGGTGAACTGAAAACCTTCTTCACGGAGGGTTTCAGGAAAATATTGCTGGAAGAATACTAATGGTGATGATGCTTCCGGTTGACACAGGAGTCCCCGTCATCCGAACCGCAGACACAGCCAATTTTTTTACCGTCGGAATCCACCGAACTGCATGATTTGGTGAACTTTCCATCTTTCTTCAGGAACATTTTTATGGCAATGCCTGCAATGGCCAGCCCCACCAGTACCACCGACGCCAATATCACCTTGAGGATCATCTCTTCCGTTTTTTTACAAAACTAATAACTGTTGCAATACCAACAATAAAAAAGGGCGTTTGTTTTATCCGGAGGCGGGAAAAAGCCTTCTGAACTCTGAAAGTACCACCGCTGTGGCAATGGCCGCATTCAGGGATTCGACTCCTTTTTCAATGCCCGCCGGTGAGGGAATGCTGATGCTGCATGTTAGATAAGGCAGAAGTTCCGGTGATATCCCATGTGCCTCATTCCCCACCACTATGTAACCTTTTGGCGAAAGCTCCGATTCATAAATGTTTTTCCCTTTAAGCACACAACCAAAAACCGGTGTGGCGGCGGGGACAGTTTTCAAAAATTCCTTTAAGGGAACATAGCTGATATTCACCCTGGCCAGCGATCCCATGGTGGCCTGAACGACTTTCGGGTTATAAACATCCACAGAATTCACCGAACAAACCACATTGCGCACTCCAAACCAACCGGCTGTGCGAAGTATGGTCCCCATATTTCCCGGATCCCTGATGTCGTCGAGGACGAGGGTCAGCTCTTCGTTGTGCAGAGGATCAATATCCTTCTGCTCAGGGATTTGTACCAACGCCACGACTTCCTGCGGAACTTTCAGGTGGCTGATCTTTTGCAATTCTTTTTCACTGACCGGATACACCTTACAATTTTCCGGAATACTTCTGCCATTTTTTTGCAAAAAGGCCTCCGTGGCGAACACCTGGCCTGTTTTGAAGCGGCTTTGCAACAAATCCAGAACAACCTTGGGGGTTTCAGCGACAAAAAACCCGTGCAGCTTTCTGTATTTGGTCAGCTGCAGCGATCTGATGTATTTTTCCTGGTTCTTTGAGATCATAATGCTGCTGATGATCAACTCCCCTGCATCTTTTGTTGCACATCTTCCGGGATGATGCTGTCTCTTTTAAAACTTTCAATCTCTTCGCGGGTAAGTATCCCTCTTCTTACCAGGAAATCTTCATACCTGAGATTGAAGGCCTCCCTGAACAGGAGCGAGTCGGCCAGCGGATCGGTGTTTCCCAGATGAACGCCGCCACCGGTAATTCTTTCCAGGGTGTCGCTGTGAAACCGGGTGTGAATGACGAGCCTGTTTTCGTTAAGCCATTCGACACCCGCAACGGGGGCCATGCCTTTTTCACTGTTATTCAAAGTTGACCAGAGACTGTCGTTCGAGTATTTATAATTGAATCCGGGCATTAATCCATATATCCGGTTGTAGGTGACGTATGTGCTGTCGCCGAAAAAGGCTTCATTGTAATTCCCGTTGGGATCGAGGAAACCCCAGTTGCCCGGGAGGCCCCTTTCTGCACTTAATATCTTTTGGCCGGGGTCCTGATGGCAGGCCGCCAGCAGAATCAGCAAGGGTAAAAGGAAAGACTTTATGGTTTTCATTTTATTTTTTCTTTAATGCATCGTACAGTATTTCAACAGGATGAAGGGCTTTTCTCCCTGTGCCGTCTTTGATCTGGTGCCTGCAGCTTGTGCCGGGCGCGGCAACAACCACCGTTTCATCGGTCTTCCTGATTTCAGGGAACAGCACGAGTTCACCCACTTTCATGGAAAGGTCATAATGTTCTTTTTCATATCCGAAAGAGCCTGCCATGCCGCAGCATCCGGTTTTCATCTCGGTAACACTGTAGTTCGCGGGGATGGAAAGCATCCGTACTGTGGGCCGGGTGGAAGCCACGGATTTCTGCTGGCAGTGTCCGTGAAGCTTCACTTTAAGCGGCGCATCAGTGAACATATCTGCCGTGATGTTGCCCTTTTCAAACTCCCTAGCAATAAATTCGTCCACCATCAGGCATGAGGCTGCGAGTTTTTTACTCTCATCTTTCAGCTCCTTTCCTGCAAGATCGGGATACTCATCGCGGAAAGCCAGTATCCCGGAGGGTTCTATTCCTAACAAGGGCATTTCGGGGGTGACAATATCTTTCAGCAAGGTGATGTTTTTCCGGGCTAATTTTTGCGCTTTCCGGATCAACCCTTTTGAAATGAAAGTCCTTCCACTTAAAGTATGTCTGGGAATCACCACCTCATATCCCAGTGCAGTCAGGAGGCGAATGGCGCTGATCCCGATCCAAGTATCGTTGAAGTTCGTGAATTCATCACAGAAAAGGTTCACCGTCCCTTTGGAAGGTTTTGGGGTGGAATAGTGTTTCCGGTACCAGGCTTTTAAAGTGTATTTGTAAAGCAGGGGGATGCTTCTTTCAGGCGCAAACCCGATTATTTTTTTGAGAATAGAAGAGGTAAGGGCATTTTCGAAGATAAAGTTGGCCAGGACCGGGAAAACCATAGCCAGTTTGTTCAGATGGCTGATATAAGCAATCACTCTTGTTCTGAATGGGATTCCATGGGCATCATAATAATGCTGGAGGAATTCGGCCTTCAGCTTGGCCATGTCAACACTTGAAGGGCATTCCGATTTGCATCCCTTGCAGGAGAGGCACAAATCCATTATTTCATAAATTTCCCGGTGGTCAAAGGGGTTTTTTTGGCTGGAACGGGTAAGGAACTCCCTCAGGATATTGGCGCGGGCACGGGTGGTGGCGTTTTCATCGCGTGTGGCCTGGTAACTCGGGCACATCGTTCCCCCGAATATCTCCGACTTGCGGCAGTCGCCCGAACCGTTGCATTTTTCGGCGCTCCTGAGTATGCCAAGGTCTTCAGAGAAGTCAAAAATCGTAGTTATCTCCTTTTCGGGCACGCCCGGGTCATACCTCAGGAAGGTGTTCATGGGAGGGGTGTCCGTAATTTTTCCCGGGTTGAAAATGCCGTGAGGGTCCCATGTTTGTTTGATTTCTTTCAGTAGCCGGTAGTTGCTTTCGCCTATCATCAGGGGGATAAACTCCCCCCTCAGTCTGCCGTCGCCATGTTCGCCGCTGAGGGAGCCCCTGTATTTTTTAACCAGCCGGGCGGTTTCCAGCGCCACGGTATGAAACAGCTTTACATCTTTCGGATCCTTTAAGTTCAGCACAGGCCTCAGGTGCAGCTCCCCGGTGGCAATATGGGCATAATACACACAACTCAGTCCGTACTTTTGAAGCATGGCATTGAATTCTGCCATGTACTCCGGCAAAACCTGCGGGTTCACCGCGGTGTCTTCCGTAACGGCAACGGGCCTGGCATCGCCCGGAATATTGGAGAGCAATCCGAGGCCGGCCTTCCGCAAGGCCCAGACTTTGGGGATATCGCTTCCGAAAAGGAGCGGGAAATGGTAACCGTAACCCGCTGCCCTGAAATCCGCTTCCATGCGCGCTGCTGTTCCGGTTATTTCTTCCTGTGTGTAGCCTTCAAACTCAACGATCAGTATGGCAGCCGGATCTCCCTGCAGGAAAAACCTGTTTTTGCGTTGGGTCAGATTGGCTTTTGTTTGTTCGAGCACGATATTATCCATCAGCTCAACGGCCACAGGGCGATGCTTCAGCGCCACCAGGTTGCCCCTGAATGCCTCTTCGAGGGAATTGCAATGAATGCATACCAGCCCTTTGACTGGCGGAGGCAGCTCCACAAGGTTCAGCTTTATTTCTGTCAGAAATGCAAGGGTGCCTTCTGACCCGGCCAGCAGTTTGCAGAAGTTAAATTTTTTGGTACTTTCGGAGAAAATCTCAGTGTCAAGAAGGATGTCTATGGCATAACCGGTATTCCTGCGTTCCACGGAGGGGTCGGGAAACTCCTGTTTGATCCTGTTGCTGTTTTCGGGATCGGAAAGCAGGGTGTGGATGTTTCTGTAGATTTCTCCTTCCAGGTTTGGCAGATGGAGCTTTTCTTCAAATTCCTCCCTTGACAGGGGCCCGAATTCCGCTTCCGAACCATCGCTCAGCAGCGCTTTCACAGAGATCACATGTTCACGTGTGCTTCCGTAAACAAGCGAATGGGCGCCACAGGAGTTGTTGCCCACCATGCCGCCAATCATGCACCTGTTCGAGGTGGAAGTTTCCGGCCCAAAGAACAGCCCGAAAGGCTCAAGCTTGTTATTCAGTTCATCCGGAACCACCCCGGGTTCCACCCTCACCCATCTCTCTTTTGGGTTGATTTCGAGGATGCGGGTCATATATTTGGAAACATCGGCGATGATGCCGGGGCCTACGACCTGCCCTGCAAGTGATGTGCCTGCAGTACGCGGGATCAGCGGAAAGCCATTCTCCCGCGCAAAAAGGATCAGTTTTTTGATGTCATCACTGCATGCCGGCCTGACGATGGCAGCAGGCACTTCACGGTAAGCCGAGGCATCTGTGGCATACTGGAGCAGGGAGGAACGGTCGGTGTAAATATCCCCTTTCAGTGTCGGGGCAAGCTTTTGCAACCCGCCTGCAATATCGTTATCTAATGCTTTCTGCTGCATCCGGACAATGGGATAATGGTTGCGGAGGGATCAGCCCTTTCTTTTCTTCCGGCTGTAATAATCAGTGCTCTCAAAGATTTTATCTGCCGATTTGGCAATGAAACCTGAGAACAGCCTGCCGTCCTTGTCGGGGTATCGTCTGGCAAATTCGTAATAACAGGAAGGGATTTCATACGTGCCTTCAAGGAATTTCACCGGCTTGATGCCGGCTTTGATGCTCGATTGTTCCAGCAGTTTGCCCGGCGATCCTTTGATTTCGCCGCCGGAATCATTCAGCAGAAAGCCGTTTTTCTTAAGGAACTCATTCACCTTCTGAATGGTGTTGTATTTGTTGAGGAAATTAACGCTTACTGTGAAGTGGTTGACCCTGAAGCCGTAAACATAAACCCAGGCGGCATATTCCGATTCACTGCGGAGGTTTTCGTAAATCCGGTATGAAGGGGTGCCCCATGTCCTTCCCGAAAAGATCAGCTCCTCCGATTTCAGCAGGTTCATGGGTATGTTGTCAATGGATGAAATGGCAATTTGCCGGAGAGAAGAACTGAGTTCCTCGAGCTTTAACTGACTGATGAAAACACGGGGGGCATTTTTAAAGGGCTCAAATTCATAATGCCTCGCCGTGAGGTGCTTGTCCTTAAACTCGTATGAATCCTTGTATATATAACCGGCCTTCAGAAAAGGTTTTGCCAGGACTTCAATGTTGACCCTCCTGTCGTTAAAGGTTCTGAAAGCAATGTGGTCATTTACAACTTCTTCCCCCTCTTCCTCGAAAAGGTTGTAAACTTTTTTCACATCGGGATTTTGTGCAGTGTAATCCTCCCATAGTTTGTCGAATATCGTCTGCGCTTGCATAATAGTTGGAGATTTTTTGGTAAAAATAAAAAAACCTTTAGAATTATATGAGAATAGCTTTTATTTCTTTGACCGCAAACCCGAATTTTTCCAATGCAGTGTTTTGACCGGCAAGGATCACGGAGATGCTGTCTTCGTCATGACGCGTTCCCTGAAGTATTGTGTTGAGAAATTTTTGAAGCTCTGAACCATGCTTCCCGCCCTCAATTTCGATTTCAACGATCAGCCCGTTTTTTACAGAAAGTGTGGAACTGATCAGGCCTTTTTGTGCGGGCGCCGATTTTTTTTGCCGGTATTCGGGGGAGTAACCGGTGTTCCATTGCCAGCGGGAGTATTTCTCCCTGAGCAATGCATAGATGCCTTTGGTATCCTTAGTTTCCAGGTAGTACTCCCCTGAACAACGGAGATGTTCTCTGAGGTATTCGCCAAGCATTTCCCTGAAAACATCGACATCGGGAGGATTTTTCAACATGTCGCTAATGTTGGCCACGCTGCTCCTGACGGATGGAATGGCCCTGCCTTCAAAAATACAATCCGGGGGCTTCAGCGCCTTGCTCAGCACGGCGAGGTCGGTGGAATACAGCAAGGTTCCATGATGAAGCACTTTATTTTTATACACATGCTCGGCGTTTCCCGATATTTTAAGCCCTCCGGCCCTGATGTCGTTTTTGCCTTCATGCTTTGCAGGAATGTTCAGTTTTTGGAGAAAAGCGATCACAGGCCGGGTGAATCTTTTGAAATCCACCAGTTTTCCTTTCTCTCCCGAACTGATGAAGGAGAAGTTAAGGTTTCCGCGATCGTGGTAAACGGCGCCGCCGCCGCTGATCCGGCGGATGACCGGTATCCTGTTTTCGTTCAGAAAGGGGAAATTGACCTCGGCCCTGGCATTCTGATGTTTTCCGATGATCACCGAAGGTTCATTTTGCCAAAGCATAAAGCAGTCGTGGCCGAAGTGTTTCAGCAGGTACTCTTCAGCGGCAAGATTAAAATGCGGATCCGTTTCATTTCTCCTGATGCAGATCATTCCCCGGTTTTTTATTCAAAGACAATAATAAAATGTTCCGGGTTGTATTTACCTTTGAAGGCAAAACATATCAGGAATGGATATTTCGGAAATCATCAACCTGGAAGGGGAAACACATTCATCCTATTTCAATGCAGTGGCCCCGCCCATCATTCAAACCAGCAATTTTTGTTTCAATACAGTGGAAGACATGCGGAAAGCTATTGCGGGTGAGTTTGAAACCCCGGTATACAGCCGTGGCAATAACCCGACACTTGCCATCCTGAGAAAAAAACTGGCCGCCCTCGAACATGCGGAGGACTGCCTCGTGACTGCCAGCGGATGTGCGGCGATCTCATCTGCAGCGCTTGCGTTCCTGAAATCGGGCGATCATGTGGTTTGCATGGACAAACCGTACAGCTGGACCAGGCACCTGTTCTCTGTGATCCTGCCGCGCTTCGGGATTGAAACCACGTATACGGATGGACGCGATGCTGCGAAAATCAATGCTGCGGTGCGTAAAAACACCCGGTTGCTCTACCTCGAATCCCCCAATTCCTGGACTTTTGAACTGCAGGATCTGAAGGAAGCGGCAGCGATTGCAAAGCGTTTCAACCTGGTAACTGTCGCCGACAACAGCTACTGCACACCGCTCTTACAGAATCCTCTTGATTTCGGGATTGACCTGGTGGTGCATTCTGCCTCCAAGTATCTTTCAGGGCACAGCGATGTGGTGGCAGGGGTGGTTTGCGGGAAAAGGGAACTGATTAAAAAAATATTTGAGAACGAGTACATGACCCTGGGAGGGATCATCGCCCCCTTTGATGCATGGCTTATGCTCAGGGGGTTGCGGACGCTGGAGGTGAGGCTTGAAAAGAGCAGCGCCAATGCAGCGATCATTGCGGATTTTCTGGCGGGGCACGAAAAAGTGCAGGGCATACTATACCCCGGTCACCCCTCTTTTCCACAGTTTGAGCTTGCCCGCAGGCAAATGAAAGGGAGTTCAGGTCTGTTGACGGTTGTAATGAAAACCGCTGATCCGGGAAAAGTGGAAAAATTTTGTGAAAGCCTGAAATATTTCCGCCTGGCGGTTTCCTGGGGAGGCTATGAATCGCTGGTGATGCCTGCCATCGGAACATATGATCCCTCCGAAGGAACAAATGGAAGACTGCCGGTAAACATGGTTCGGTTTTATACCGGTCTGGAAAACGCGGAAGAACTGATCCGCGATCTGGAAAGAGGGTTGGAGAGTGTATGAGTATGAAAAACTTAATCACCAAAGTTTAGCACCTGCGAAAATAAATCTGTAAATTAAGCTTTTGCCAATGTAATGAAGCTGTCAAATCAATAATTGTCAGATACTTAACGATTCCATTTTTTGTAAAACTCAGTGTAACTTAATGCTTGTGGTTTTATTCTGAGACCATCTGTGGTTAATTTTTTTTCACACAGATCACACAGATTTTCACAGAATGATTTTAACGGTTTATTGCACTCAATTGTTATGAAAGAAAGCCCTATTTGAGGATAAACAATCATTCCTGCGCTGTACACCTGTTTTTCACGACTTTTTCGGGCACCCGGCTGCCGCTGCCTCTACGGCACCCTGCCCATCCTGAATGATTCTTAAAGTGTCAGTTCGGCACCTGACTGCCACTTCCGCTGTTGGGCATCCAGACTTCGACCTTGTCCTGATTGTTTACCTGGCCGTCTAAGGTGAAATCACCCATCATATATCCTGAATTTCCCGACTGGGGCATCCAGATGTCGAGTTTGTCGCTGTTTCCTATCTGCCCATCTGCGGTTCCATCTCCTCCGCTCATACCCCACACGCCTGTTGCAATCTGCTTATGGGCCAGTGCAGAACCGTGAACTTTGTTTACAGCATTTGAAAAGTCATAGGAATAAATATTACCTGTAGCAGTCAGTGGGTCAGCAGACATGACACTCAGGTGGTTCCTGTGCCAGATAACCACGAAGAGGTTGTTCGCAATTTGAACATTGAAAGGCAACAAGCTTACTCCGTCCATATCTCTGACCGCTCCGTTTTTTTTCACAAAAGCTGCTTTGCGGGCAATCATGGTGGCGGGTGTGGCGCTTGCTGCAGTGGCGGCATCCCTTAATTCAACGAGTACCCATTCCACTACATCGTTGTCTGGTATTTCCTGCACTGCTTCCGGTCCCTGATAATTCCATGGCGTTGTGTTGTAAGGTTGTGCAAGGGGCATATATCCTGCAATATTGAGCATGGTACTCATAAAGGGGCCCAGGTATGGCCCTTCCAGGAATACTTTAAGATCGAGTTCAAAGGCATAGGAGGTAGTGGAAAAAGTCCAGGTAGGACAGGATGTAGCCTGACCGTATTGGTTGTAAGGTACTATTTTCCAATAGTAATCTGTGTTGAAGCTGAGAGTTGAAACAGGCGTATATGACAGAACATTGCCCAGGTCAGCGCCGTTTACAATGTTTGAAGGCGGGTTGTCTGACCCGAACCAGATCAGGTAACCTGTAGCCATGGTGGATGCATTCCAGGCGAGTGAAGCGTTCACCGGCACTTCAATGGCTTCATCGGGAGGATAAACAGGAGTGATACAGGAAGGGGCAATGCCGTTGAACACTTCCACAAGGTCAACCGCCATATCACTTCTGTAACCAGAACCGGTAATCCCCCAGAACCTTATGGTGACGTTGTAGTTGAGGGCATACAAGGACAGATCAATCTCAGCGCTGAACCATTGGTCGCCCTGGTTGCCGGAGAGAGTCCAGAGTTCGTTCCAGGAATTACCATTGTCGGAGGAAGCCTGGACTTTAAGGGTTCCCATATTTGAGCCGTACATGTGGTACCAGAAACTCATGACAGGGTGGTCAACCTGAGAGAAGTTAAACTTTGCAAAAACACCTGCAGATTTATTTGGGCTGTTGGGATCAGAGGCTTCGGTAAAGAGGTAGTAATTTCCGTCATAAGCTGCGGCCGGGCCGGTACCGCTGGAGGGTGTAGGCCCCTGGTTCAGAGTCCAGTTGAAGTCATCATCCTGGGATTGGTGCCAGGAGCCAAGGCCGGATTCGTAGCTTTCGGTGTAGGGGAAAGTGTTGATGCCTGTACCTGAGGTCGTCAGACCAATATCCGCAAGAAGCATTCTGGAATAATAAATTTTATTATCGATATAAGCGTGGTCCGCATCGAGGGCTGTGCCCGGTTCGGCATCGACATTGTAAATGATATGGAAAGCATCATCGGTATTGCCTGCCATAACAGGATAGATACATTCATCGAAGATGTGGATCAGGTCGGTGTTCAGGTCATAGAAATCGAGCCATGTCTGACCGTTATCAGCAGATCCCCTTACCCAGATGTGTTTGAAGTTGTAAGTGCCGTTGTCATAACCTTCGGTAGTCATGGCAAAGGATACGATGATCTGGTTGTCAGGTGTGATGGTGATGTTGGGCATGGTGTTGAG
>JAFGME010000299.1 GCA_016927695.1 Bacteroidales bacterium | reverse complement strand
CCCAAGAAGGCCTGTTGTTATGCTTTTTTTCTGTCATCAATGTTTTTTTGAATCTGATACAGGATATTTTCTGTTTTTTTTTCAAGTTCCTTCACGGTGCCGTTGTTTATTATCGAAAAATCAGCCATTTGGATACATGCCCTCAGATTTTGTTTGTTCGGATCATCGGCAGTCATCTCCCGTTTTTCATTTTCCAAAAAGGTAGCAAAGGAGATGTGATCGGTTTCCGAATCCCTGAGTAGAATTCTTTGATAACGGAGGGCTTCATCGGCATCCACGGCCAGAAGGCAGAACAATGCTTTTGAACGGAGCGAAACCACTTCACCCGGTGTTCGTATGCTTTCAATAACACAATTGTTTCCCGTTTGAATGGCCATTTCGTACAATTTGTCGGTGATATACGATGGACTGTTGGCTTTACGCAGGGCATTGGCAACGATAACCATGCTGTCCCTGTCGGGTGTCATTCCCCTTTGGGCGATCTCTTCCAGAAGGAAATCCCTTACAGAGAAATGGGTGAATCCTTTTTGTTTCATTAGGTATTTCACCACAGTGCCTTTCCCTGAACCCAGGGTGCCGGTTATTCCGATCACCAACATGAAGGAGTTGTATGTTTCAGTTCCATTTTTTAATTATTCAGCCTGAAGGGCAACCCTGCTTTCTGATGTCCCTTATCCAGGGTTCCATACTTACCGGCCTGTAGTTTGTCATCCGGGATAAAAGCTCTTCCGGGTGATCTGCAATGATCAGGTTTTTCGCATGTTCTTCACGGATGAATCCCTCTTCTGCACCATGCCTGATAAACCTCATCAGGTGATCAAAGTAACCGTTTACATTCAATATTCCAACGGGCTTGTCGGAAATCCTCAACTGATTGAAAGTAAGTATTTCAGAAAGCTCATCGAGCGTTCCGAAACCTCCGGGGAAAGCGATAAATGCATCGGAAAGAGTGGCCATCAGGTTTTTTCTTTCCGGCATGGTTTCCACAATATGAAGTTCGGAAAGGTGGTCGTGGGCGATTTCGAGTGAGGCAATATTTTCAGGCATCACACCAATGCAGGCGCCTCCCGCTGCGAGCATACTGTCGGCAATGACTCCCATTATTCCCACTTTTCCGCCGCCAAAAATCAAAGTGATGTTTTTCTTTGCCAGCAGAGCGCCAAGATTTCGGGCTTCAGCCCTGTAAACAGGGCGGTTGCCGGTGCCGGATCCGCAGAACACACAAATACTTTTAAATTCCATACGGACAAAAGTAGTAATTATCCCTTTTTTCCCATGTCTAAAAATGTCTGTTTTTGGATCCAGATGTTGTACATTTGCAGCATGGATTCTTTACGACAAAATAAAGTGTCAAGGTTGATCCAAAAAGACCTTGGGGAGATTTTCCAAAAAGAGGGCATGATGTTTTCCGCAAGTGCCCTGATTACGGTAACAAAGGTGTATGTAAGCCGTGACCTGTCAGTTGCTAAAGTATATCTCAGCCTGTTTACCACCGGAAAAAAGGAAACGCTTCTTGAAACCATCAGGTTGAATTCAAAGGATATACGGTTCAGGCTGGGTCAGCGGATAAAGCATCAGTTGCGGGTGGTTCCCGACCTGCAGTTTTTCATGGATGATTCGCTTGATTATATCGAAAAAATTGAGAAACTGTTAGGCAATGATGAGCAACACCAAAAATAATCCCTGATTATGGCTGTGGAATATGATCCCATAAAACGCAGACTGGGAAGTGTTTTTAACAAAAGCGTTTGCCTGAGGAAGTTGTTTTACAGATTGCTTGATCTGTTGCTTTTACGTACCTGGCATGTGAAAAAGGAGATCAGGAGATGGGCCTCTGACCATCCCGGTGAAAGAAAAATTTTAGATGCCGGATCAGGTTTCGGACAATATATGTATTACCTGAGTAAATTGAACAATGACTGGGTAATTGACGGAGTGGATGTGAAACAGGAGCAAATCGATGATTGCAATGCGTTTTTCGAAAGGGCCGATATCCGGAATGTATCCTTTCAATATGCAGACCTGACCCGGTTTGTCAGGGAAAACACCTTTGACTTTATCCTTTCGGTGGATGTGATGGAGCATATAGAGGAAGACCGAAGTGTTTTCGCTAATTTCCACCGGTCCTTGAAGCCGGGAGGCATGCTTCTGATATCCACCCCTTCGGACCAGGGAGGATCTGACGTCCATTCGCACGACCATGATTCCTTTATCGATGAGCATGTCAGAGATGGTTATTCCATAACTGAAATCGGTGAAAAGCTCACATCTGCAGGATTCAGCAGCGTAGATGCCCGTTACTCTTATGGCCGGCCGGGCAAAATTTCATGGCTGTTTTCCATGAAAATCCCACTGGTGCTGTTGAATTTCAGTAGGGCGTTTTATATTCTTCTGCCTTTTTATTACGTGGTTGTTTTTCCCTTTGCAATGGCACTGAATTTTCTTGATGTGAGGCAGAAACATACTACGGGTACAGGACTCATTGTCAGGGCTTGCAAATAATACATTAAGATCTTGAATTTTACATTTCACATAGCCCGCAAGTACCTTTTTTCCGGAAAATCCCACAATATCATTAACGTAATTTCTTTTATTTCCACCCTGGGGATCATGATCGGCACAGCATCCCTGATTATTATACTGTCGGTTTTTAATGGTTTTGAAGACCTTGTGAAATCACTCATGAACACTTTTAATCCTGACATTCTCGTATTGCCGGCCACCGGTAAAGTGTTTGATGCCGACAGCATTGACCTTGAAAGGATAGGTTTGATACCGGGGGTGGCGATGTATTCCGGGTTCATTGAAGACAATGCCCTGGCCAGGTATAAAAACGAGCAGTATATCATCAAAATCAAGGGATTGAGTCAGGAGTACCTGTCCACAGGCCCCCTTGACACTATGGTCATTGCCGGTAAGGCATATGTAAATATTAATGGCTCGGAATATGCCATTTTGGGCTATCTGGTGGCCTACAAACTTGGAGTTAGCCTGAACGATGTCATGACCCCTTTGCAGCTCTATGTCCCTGACCGGAGAGCGGGAAGTCTGACAGGGCTTGATCCTTCACGGGCGTTTAACATGGAGAGGATATGGCCGGCAGGCATATTCTCGGTTCAGCAGGAATTCGATTCTGAATATGTACTCGTTTCGGTGGATTTTGCAAAAAAGTTATTCGGTTACAAAAACGAGGTTTCAGGATTAGAGATCAGATTGAATGTTGGCGCAGATGCCGGTGAAGCGATTGAAAAGGTCAGAAAAGTGACCGGAGGGAAATTTGTTGTCAAAGACAGGGTTCAGCAGCAAGAAGCGCTTTACAGGATTATGAAATCGGAAAAGTGGGCGATTTTTTTCATCCTGACTTTCATCCTGATTGTAGCCACATTTAATATTGCAGGCTCAATGACCATGCTTATCCTTGATAAAAGGCGGGATATCTCAGTTTTGTTCAGCATGGGCGCACCGGAAAGGATGATCAGGGGTATTTTCAGGATGCAGGGCTTTTTCATCACAATAACAGGAATTTTTGGAGGTATGCTGACAGGCGGCCTGCTTTGCATGATTCAGGAGAGATACGGACTGATCAGATTGAGCGATGATGTGAATGCCTTTGTTGTTACTCATTACCCAGTGAAAATGGTTGCTGCGGATTTTATCCTGGTATTTGTGACAGTTCTGCTGATTGGATCTGTATCATCCTGGTTACCAACAAGAAAGATTACATGCAGATACATACGGATGAAGATGCATGATTATCTCAAAATACAGTAATAATCAGGCAACCATTATCATTTGCTTATTGTCTTGATTTTGTGGGTTGGTCATATACGTTTTTCTGATTATCTTTGCATTTATTTGAAATGATTTTAATTAACCTGGTAAATAATTCAATGAGTTATGAACAAGACTTTTTCCCTGTTCCGGATGACGGCAGTTTTAGCACTCCTGCTGTTGTTCACCGCACAACAAAACATCCGGGCCGATGTAATCCCGGTAAACAATGAAGTCCAGACAGGACTGACGGTAACGGTTAATGATTACAATAGCCTGAAATTCAATAGCTTTATTGAGAGTCTCACATCACATCCCGTGAAAGCGGGGGAGGATATTTTTACACTTCTCCACATTGAGGGGTATGGTCATTCAACAATGGAGGGCGAACCCAGGCTCCCGGTGTTGAAAAGGCTCATTGAGGTTCCGTTGGGCTCAGGTTTCAGCATTACAATCATCAATGCCAAATGGGTTGAAATTGACCTTGCCGGAAACGGAATATATGACCTTGTATTGCCCGCGCAGCCTCCTTTGTCTAAAAACATTGACAATCCTGAAGATGTTGAATTCATTTATCACAAGGACAGTTATCTTCAGGATCAGTATCTTGGAAGTGATCCGGTAACAATCGTAGAACTGGGCATTATGAGGGGAGTAAGATTGGCCAGGCTGGAAATTGCACCGGCAACCTACAACCCTGTGAGGAACAAAATCAGGGTTTGTTCTGAATTAGAGGTGGAAATTTCATTTACCGGGGCAGACATGCAGGCCACCCTCAACAGTAAACAGGAGTTTTTTTCACCCTTTTTCGAAGGGATTTACGGGATGCTCCTCAATTATAAAAACATTGATGGCGATGAACTGATCACCGATGAACCGGTGACCTATGTGATTGTTTCCGATCCGATGTTTGAAACCACTCTGCAGCCTTTTGTGGAGTGGAAGACAAAAAAGGGTTTTCATGTGATTGAGGCCTATACCAACGATCCCAATGTAGGCAACACAAACAACTCTATAAAAAGCTATTTGCAGAACCTTTACAACACACCTCCTGCCGGCGTTAACCCGCAGAGTTTCGTTTTATTTGTGGGAGATGTTGCCCAGATCAGCCCGTTTAGCGGCACCGCCGGAGGGCATGTTACCGATCTGTACTTTTGTGAGTATACCGGAGATCTCTACCCTGAGTGTTTTTATGGAAGGTTTTCGGCCAACAATGTGGCTGAACTGCAGCCCCAGATTGATAAAACCCTTGAATACGAACAATACCTGATGCCCGACCCATCCTTTCTCGATGAAGTGGTTATGGCTTCCGGTGCAGATGCCAGCCACTCCCAAACCTGGGGGAATGGCCAGATCAACTACGGAACAACATATTACTTTAATGCAGCCCATGGGCTTACCTCCCATACCTATCTTCAGCCCGAACCGGGCGGTGGGAATTACAGCCAGCAGATCAGGCAGAATGTAAGCGACGGAGTCGGATATGCCAATTATACCGCACATTGCAGCCCCAGTGGCTGGGCTGATCCGAGTTTTACCGTAAGCCATGTGGCCCAGCTTACCAATGCCCACAAATATCCTTTGATGGTAGGCAATTGCTGTTCATCGAATGATTTTACCACTACCTGCTTTGGGGAAGCATTGCTGAGGGCAGTTGATAAAGGAGCTTTGGGCTATATCGGTGGATCTAACAGCACTTACTGGGACGAAGATTTCTGGTGGGGCGTGGGTTTTGAGTCCATTTCTGCCAATCCAGTTTACAATGCCGGTCATCTCGGGGCTTACGACAGGACTTTTCATGATCACGCTGAACCTTTGGACGAATGGTATATTACCCAGGGACAAATGAACCCGGCAGGAAATCTTGCTGTTACACAATCAGGTTCGTCAATGGAGACTTATTACTGGGAGATTTATCACCTGATGGGTGATCCTTCGCTGATGGTTTATTTTTCGCAGCCTCCGGCAACAACCGCCAATTATCAGGCGCTGATGCCTTTGGCCTCCCCAACTTTTACTGTGAATACAGATCCTTATGCTTATGTTGCCATTTCTAAAAACGGTGTACTCCATGGCGCGGCCATTGCCGATCAGGCCGGTGTGGCAGAAGTCGTAATGATGGCGCCGATCACCGTACCCGGAGTTGCAGATGTAGTGATTACAAGGCAGAACGGAAAGCCTTTTATCGGAACAGTCAATGTTTCTTCGCCCACCGGACCTTATGTGCTGTTCAGCGAACTTTCCATTGATGACAGCAACGGAAACAATAACGGGATGGTGGATTACAGCGAGGAAATCCTTCTGGATATAACACTTCAGAACCTTGGCAGTGCGGCAGCAAACAACCTTACAGCCACTCTTTCTACCACTGATGAGTACATCACAATCAATGACGCAACACATACCTGGCCCAATATCCCTGCCGGAGGTTCACTCATGCAGCCCGGAGCGTTTAAGTTTACTGTGGACAACCTGATCCCGGACCAGCATATTGCATTTTTCGATCTGGAAGTCACTAACGGTAGCGATACCTGGATCTCAACATTCAATATTGTTCTGAATGCGCCTGTACTGGAAATCGGAACCTATTCCATCGATGATTCCAACGGCAATAACAACGGGCGGCTGGATCCGGGCGAAAATGCAAACCTGATCGTGGAAAACCATAATAACGGTCATTGTAACGCTCCCGGCACCATGGTTTCCAGTTCCAGTTCCAGCAACCTGGTTACCCTAAATACTTCTTCTTTCAATCTGAACACCCTTGAGGTGGGCATACCCCAAAATGCCATATTTAATATCACCATCTCACCCGCAGCGCAGGTTGGCGACCTGATTGAGGTGGAATACCTGCTTGAATCGGCTCCCTATTCTGAGGATAAAACTTTAATGCTTACTGTGGGTCTTATCGTGGAAGACTTTGAATCCGGTGATTTTGAAACTTTTGACTGGCAGATGGCAGGCAATGCCGACTGGACCATCACACAGCTTGCTCCTTACGAAGGGGTTTACTCTGCAAAATCAGGTGCAATTGATGATTATGAATCCTCAGTCCTGCTTTTAACGGTTGATGTTGAAGTGAACGATGAGATTTCGTTTTTCAGAAAAGTATCTTCAGAAAGCAGTTACGATTACCTGAAGTTTTACATTGATGGCAGTATGAAAGAACAATGGTCGGGAGAGCAATCATGGCAGGAAGTTTCCTATCCTGTCACTGCAGGACAGCACACCTTCAAATGGGAGTACTCCAAAGATGTTTACATCGCCAATGGCAGTGACTGTGCATGGCTTGATTATATTATTCTTCCTTCCTTTGCCACAGGCCCCGCACCTCTTTCCGTTAATGCTTCGGCAACACCGGATGATATCTGTGAGGGCGAAAGCTCCCTGCTTTATGCATTTGCATCCGGCGGATCCGGAAATTACACCTTTGAATGGAGCCCCCAGACAGGGCTCAGCAATCCGAACATTCAGAATCCCGTTGCCACACCTGAAAGCACAACCACTTATACAGTTACGGTGGACGACGGCAGCAACACAGTTAGCGATGAAGTAACCCTAACGGTCAACCCGGTTCCTGCAACCCCGGCCATCACACAGCAGGGAAGCAGCCTGGTATCCTCTGCCGTTACAGGAAATCAATGGTATAATTCGGGGGGAGCGATTTCAGGGGCAACTTCACAGGTTTTTTACCCCGGATCAACAGAAAACTATTATGTTGTGGTCACGAATCAATACGGCTGCCCGTCAGAGCAATCCAATTCCATATACTTTATTTTCACCGGGATCAGGGAATTGGTCAATGGAGAGATGGTGAATATATATCCGGTTCCTTTCGGAGAACAGTTTTTTGTGGATTACGTAATCAGGGGCAATTCCGATGTCAGGGTAAGTCTTTACAATGCTTATGGCCAGGAAGTCAATGTACTGTCGGAAGTAGCCTCACAAAAAGCCGGTACACACAGGATTGAAGTAAATTCCAAAGAGTTAAAACCGGGGGTTTATTTCTGCCGGATTGACACAGACGAATACACTCTGATCAAACGCATACTCCGTTATTGATGTAAAACCAGGCGATTATCACAGCAATAATAAGTATTAATATATTTTAATTATGAGAAAGATAACACTTTTTTTAGCCTCTGTTTTGATATCATTGTCACTGACCGCATCAGGCGGTTATGAAGTCAAATATTTAAAACTTTCTGAAAAGGCCGCTCAATTGTCATTTGAATTGTCCGATTATGAAATTTCACTGGTTAGCTTGCAGGGTTTGACTTATACAAAAATCCGGTTTGATGCAAGCGTAAACACCAAACTAAAAGGATTTGCCGAACTTCCTTATATTCATTCCTCGGTCATGCTTGACGCTGAAAGGAATGTTACCCTTGTGGTTACCGGGGAGGAATACACCGATTATATCCTTGATTATCCGATGTTGCCTTCGAGAGGAGTGATTTACAGGGATCAGGATCCGTCTGCCATCCCTTATCAGATCAGCCCTTCATCATTACGTGATGAATGGTATCCCCAAAACATTTCTGAACTTACAGATCCATATATCCTCAGGGATGTGAGAGGTACAACAGTTTATGTTTACCCTTTCAGGTATAACGCAGTACAGAATATATTGAGGGTTTATACCTCCGTAACCATAGAGCTGGTTGAAAACGACCTGCCGTCCGTCAATCCGCTTCCGGCAGAAGTGTTTGATATTGAACGTGAGATGCAGGGTATATATAACTCTGTTTTTGTGAATTACGGGGAAGAGAAGGACGACCTGACCATCGGCCAGTATGGTGATATCCTTGTGGTGACCACTGCCAGGGACGAGTCAGCCATACAACCTTACATCGACTGGAAACTCGAAAAGGGATTCCATGTAACCAAGCAGGTTGTTGCCACAGGAACCAACGTGAAATCCACCATTCAGAGCGCTTATACAGCAAACAACAATATACTGTATGTTCAGTTGGTAGGCGACTGGGCCGATATCAAATGCGACCTCCTCAGCGGATATGCCCCCATGGATCCCCAGCTCGGATGCGTTGTGGGCAGCGACCAGCAACCAGATATCTGCATCGGAAGGATTTCAGCCGGTTCACCTGCCGATGTAACCGTACAGGTGAACAAGATCATTGAATACGAAAAGAATCCCGAAATGGGTGCGACATGGTACAAAAATGCCATCGGAATTGCTTCGAACCAGGGACCTGGCGATGATAATGAATATGACTATGCACATATTGACGTGATTTATAATGACCGTTTAAGTTTGTTCACATACGATAATTTCACTGCCATTTATGATCCGTCTGCCAATGTCCAGATGGTGAAGGATGCCGTAAACAACGGCGCCACAGTGATCAATTATACCGGCCATGGATCCCCTACATCATGGGGCTCTTCAGGTTTCAGCAACAGCAATGTTGCCCAGCTTACCAATGGCAACAAACTTCCTTTTATTGTTTCAGTAGCATGTAACAATGGAAATTTTCATGATCCCGGCGATTGTTTTGCAGAAGCCTGGGTAAAGAAAAGCAACGGAGGAGCGGTGATGTTCCTTGGCGCTACCATCAGCCAGCCATGGGACCCGCCGATGAGAGGGCAGGATTATTTTATGGATGCTTTTATCGGGGGATACGATTACAATGCACATCCCGGACAAAACGGCATCAACACAAACGAACAAAGGACCACATTGGGGGCCATGGTGTTTAATGGCCTGGTACTGATGACCACCGAGTCGGGGGGAAGCAGCGACTGGGAAACCGCTAAAACCTGGACCATCTTTGGCGACCCGTCCATGCAGGCCCGGTCGGATATGCCGGCGCCGCTTACCTTGTCAAACAACGTTATCCTTACAGGCGTGCCGTTTACCACTATGATCACTTCCGGCGGTTCACCCGTTGAGGGAGCCATGGTTTGCCTTTCACAAAACGGGGAATACTTCAGCGCCATTACCGATGCTACCGGAAGTGTCAGTATTTCCAATACTTTAACTCCCGGAACCGCCAAGCTTGTGGTTACTGCATTCAACACCGAAACAAAATATGCAGATGTAACCGTAGTTCCTCCTGGAGGGCCATTTATCGTAGTAAACAGTTGCGCTGTTAATGATGCAGCCGGAAACGGAAACGGATTGGCCGATTACGGTGAATCCATACTTCTCAATGTAGCTGCTGAAAATGTGGGTTCCGATCCCGCATACGGAGTGGGGGCAACCCTTATCTCCACCGATCCATACCAAACCATCACCAATGCAACGCACTCATTCGGCGATATTCCTGCAGGACAGATCGTTCAGGGAACCGGCGCTTTTGAACTCGATGTTGCAGAAAATGTACCTGACGGCCACACTGCTCTTTTTGAAGTGGAGTTCACCGATGGGAACAAAACTCTGTGGACCAGTTCTATGACCATCACCTTCCACGCTCCGGTTATGGAATTGGGCACTTTCACCATCGATGACCAGGGCGGAAATGGCAATGGGAAAATCGATCCGGGTGAAACGGTGGAACTCTCGATCGAAATTGTTAATGACGGAAGCGCTGCAGCTTATGGTGTGACCGGCGAACTGGTATGTCCCAGCCCGTTCATTACCATCAACCAGTCCATCATGGCTTATGGTGATATTGAGGGGGGCGAAACAGAACAGAAAATTTTCTCCGTAACTGCAGACGCCAACACCCCGGAAGGGCAAATGGTTACCTTTAACCTTGAAATTGAGGCAGATATGGGCATAGCAGGAAACGGCTCCTTTAACGCTGTCGTAGGCCAGATACCTGTGCTGATCATCGACCTGGATGACAATCATAACTCAGCCCCGGCAATTCAGCAAGCCATGCAAAATTTTGGCATAGTGCCTGAAGTAACCCAAACCTTTCCAACAGATCTTAGTGTGTACTCCTCTTTGTTTGTATGCCTTGGAATATACTCTGACAATCATGTGCTCACCACTGCAGAAGGACAACTGCTTGCCGGTTTTCTGAATAACGGCGGTATGATCTACATGGAGGGGGGCGACACCTGGTATTATGATACCCAAACGGCAGTGCATCCGATGTTTAAAATCAATCCTACCGGTGATGGGACGTCTGATCTGGGTACTGTTGCCGGCCAGGCAGGTACTTTTACAGAAGGCATGACTTTCAGCTATTCCGGTGAAAATAATTATATAGACCATATTGAGCCCGTTTCACCGGCATTCAAAATCTTTCAGAACCAATCCCCGGCCTACGGAACGGGCGTGGCTTATGATGCAGGAACATACAAAACCATCGGAGCTTCCCATGAGTTCGGAGGCCTTAACGACGGCGCCTCTCCTTCAACCAAAGACGAGCTGATGGCTGAATACCTTGAATTCTTCGGAATAGGCGGTCAGGAACTGTTGGCTTATTTTATGGCCGATGAAACCCAGATCTGCGAAGAAGATATGGTCCTGTTCACCGATTATTCGCAAGGTAATGTCAATTCATGGAGCTGGGAATTTCCGGGAGGAGATCCGTCAGCATCTGCGGAACAGAATCCAACCGTTATTTACAATCTGGCAGGTGAATATGATGTTATCCTCACTGTATCGGACGGAACCAACACAAACACTTATACCCGGACTGAATATATTAAGGTGGACGAATGTACTTCGGTTCAGGAGAATTTAATAGCCGATCTTACCGTTTATCCGAACCCGTCGGATGGTAACCTGAACATCAAACTTCAGGCAGGACATTCAGGCCTGATTCATGTTGAGGTGTTTAATTTGTTAGGAATTAAGGTGTTGGAATCACAATACAACAACATCCATCCGGGCGCTGCTTTGTCGTTTGATATGACAGGCCAGAACCCGGGAATGTATTTCATGGTGATCGATACGGGAATTCAGCGTTACACCGAACGGATACAGATTCGGTAAATCTGTTTTAGAATTCATTTTCAGGCCCCGGTTTTTTTTCCGGGGCTTTTTTTTATCTTTATGAAACATTTAATTGATGAAAAGATGATCGACCATAGGAACTTCAGGCTCATTGGATATAAAATAATAGATTGGATTTCAGAATATTATGAAAACATTGAGCAATATCCGGTAAAATCACTGACCCAACCCGGTGAAATCATCGCTGCCCTGCCGCCTCTCCCCCCGGCCCATCCTGAGACGGCAGAAATGATATTAGAGGACTTTAACAAAATTGTCATGCCGGGGATTACCCATTGGCAAAGCCCGAATTTTTTTGCATATTTCCCGGCTAACACAAGCTTTCCATCCATTTTTGCCGAAATGCTCACTGCCGCATTGGGGGCTCAGTGTATGATATGGGAAACATCTCCGGCGGCTACCGAGCTGGAAGAGTTGACCATGAAGTGGTTAAGGGCGATGACCGGACTTCCGGACGATTTTGAAGGTGTTATTCAGGATACGGCCTCAACTGCCACATTATGTGCCCTTATATGTGCGAGGGAGAGAATGACAGGCTACCGGATCAATGAAAGTGGTTTTTTGGATGAAGACAGATTACGTGTGTATTGCTCCACCGAAACCCATTCATCTATTGAAAAAGCAGTTAAAATTGCAGGATACGGCAGGAGAAACCTGGTGAAAGCGGATGTGGACGAAGTTTTTGCCCTTGACGTTAAGGACCTGGAGAAAAAAATCGGGGAGGACCTCAGAAACGGCCACAAACCCTGCTGTGTAGTTGCCACACTTGGAACAACCGGAACCACTGCAATCGATCCATTGCCCGGGATTGCCGGAGTTTGCCGGAAATATGATCTCTGGCTGCATGTTGACGCCGCTCATGCCGGTTCAGCCCTTATACTTGAGGAATACCGGTGGATGATACGCGGAGTGGAGCAGGCGGATAGTGTTGTGTTCAACCCCCACAAATGGTTATTTACCAATTTTGATTGCTCTGCCTTTTTCGTAAAAGACAGGGAAAACCTTATACGTACCTTTGAAATCCTGCCTGAATATCTGAAAACAGGAACAAGAGGTAAGGTGAATGATTACCGCGACTGGGGCATACAGCTTGGCAGGAGGTTCAGGGCCCTGAAACTTTGGTTTGTTATCAGAAGTTTTGGGGTGGAAGGGTTGAGGGAAATGCTAAAAAACCATATTTCCCTGGCAGCATCCTTGGAGAAACGAATAATCACATCTGAGAATTTTGAACTTATGGCCCCAAGGACACTCAACCTGGTTTGTTTCAGGTTTCACCCGGCAGGTATGAATGATGAAGAACAATTGAATTCCCTGAATCTGAAACTGAATAAAAAACTCAATGAATCGGGGAAGATATTTCTGACCCATACCAAGCTGAACGGCCGTTATGTTCTCAGGATGGTAACCGGTCAAACCAACCTTAATGCCGGGCATATTGAAAAAGCATGGGAAATGATCAGTAGTTTTGCAGAAACAGTTCTTGCAGAAAAACCGGTGGAATAGAATAGTATATATATTATGAATTTTTTAAAGCTCTTCCTGATCTCTGCGGCAGTTATCCTGTATGGTAACCTCCACAGCCAGTCCGACCTGGCCGGAATGTTGATTAAGGTGGCGGATTTTCATAAAGTAGAGAAATACAGGGATGCAATATCTATCTGCGATTCTGCCATCCATTACTGGCCTGAAATTGCAGAGTTGTATCATCTCAGGGGGGTTACTCACTTCTATCTTGATGAATATTCTGAAGCCATTGCGGATTTCAACACCGTCGTTTATCTCAAACCGGGTTTTGCCGAGGCTTATCTGTTCAGGTCAAAAGCGAAAGCAAGGAAGGGCAATATTATCGGCGCCATAAGGGATTTGAACAATGCAAGAAGTGAAAATTTCTATAAAACCCTGTTTACGCTTGGTGATGATATGCTACAGAGCCTTTTTTCAGGATCTTCTGAAAAGGATAAAAAGGATGGTGACATGGATGCACCCGTTCAATAGTGTTACAAGCCCGCCTTTTCAATTTCTGAAGTGCTTCTAACGGCGGAGTTCAAAATTTTTCCCCAAATAAACCCTCCGGACATGCTCATCCTGCGCCAGGTCTTCGGCTGTGCCTGATTTCAGGATTGATCCCTCAAAAAGCAGGTAAGCGCGGTCGGTGATCGATAACGTTTCATGAACATTATGGTCGGTGATAAGCACCCCGATGTTTTTTTCCTTGAGTTTTGAAACTATGTTCTGGATATCTTCAACGGCAATAGGATCAACCCCTGCGAAAGGTTCATCAAGCAGGATGAATTTGGGATCAACGGCAAGGGCCCGGGCAATTTCCGTCCGTCTTCTTTCCCCTCCGGAGAGCTGTATCCCCTGACTTTTGCGTACATGGGCCAATCCGAACTCTTCGATAAGGGATTCCAGCCTCTCTTTTTGTTCTGCATCAGGCAAACCGGTAAACTCAAGAACAGCCTTCAGGTTGTCTTCCACGGTGAGTTTGCGGAAAACTGAGGCTTCCTGCGGAAGATAACCGATCCCTTTCTGTGCTCTTCTATACATGGGCTCATGGGTGATCTCGGTATCGTCAAGAAAAATTTTTCCTGAAAGGGGTTTTATCAAACCAACAATCATATAGAAAGTGGTGGTTTTCCCCGCGCCGTTTGGCCCCAGCAATCCCACGATTTCAGCTTCGTTAACATGTACGGTTACTTCCCGCACTACTGTCCTTTGCTTGTATTTTTTTACCAGTTTATCTGTTCTGAGGATCATAGACCGCCAAAGTAATAATAAATTTCAAAAAGAAAAGTAGAAAGAAACAAACAGGGCAAAACGGTTGGTATTCTCATGACTGAAATGAGACAATCTCCAGATGCCGTCTATCCTGAAAACCTTGAATACATTCTCCAGTCCGACACCCGCTTCATAATAGGGTTTTTTCAGCGAGTAGGTAATGGGAGGGAAAACATTGTAGTCGAGGTTTTCCCGGCTTAAAGAACCTGCCACTCCCCTGAAATAAACCACCTCCCTCCATTTTAATTTTCTCATGAGCGGTATCCTGTTAAGGAAGAAGCCGTCGAAATGGTGCGAATAATAAAGGCTGACGTATTCATCGCTGATAAATTCGAAATAATTCATCAGGTTATATGCATATTCATCGAAAATAAAAGTTTCATTTCCCGGCTGGAGCCAAAGTAACGGAAAGGGAAGGGTACCCCATATTTTTCCACCTTCAAGGATGTATTTTGACCAACCCAGGTTAAACGTATTGAACCAGTGTTTAATGCCGGCCTTTACTTTATGATATTCATAGTCTCCGTTTAAAATACCCGGCACGCCATAGCTGTATTCGAAAGCCAGAATGGGGTATTTGGTTCCAAGACTATACCGGTCGAATGATCCCAATACAAATTTTTCTTTGTAAGCCAAACGGGTATTCAGGCTGATTTCAGTGGCAGTGACAGATTCTTTTTTTACCGGTATACCCTCGCCGTTGTTGGTTTCAATTTTGGTTTCGCCAACGGGAATGATTTCTTTTCGCATCAGGTTGATCTGATTTGAGAAACCATTGAACCATTCATGATCATAATTTAAATTCACCTCCCTGGTCCGGGAGAGTTTTTCTGCGGGATTCCGTCTGAAAACGGCAGCAAGCAGGAAATCATCACGGAAAGCATTGGGGCTGTTTCCAAGTTGCTCTACATCGTCTTTGTAATTGGTCGAAAGTGCCCGCCTGGGGTTGGAATTCAGCAGAAAAAGCGCTGATAATCCGTATTTCACCCTGCCGTCTTCAGTACCATAAGCAAGATATGCCCCATAACGGCTTTTATTACTGAATTTACTGGTGGTCCTTCCTCCGAATCTGAACCGTGCCCCTTCGACAGAGTTAAAACTCAACATCGACATGTACGGGCCTATTTCGTATTTTCCCATCTCATAATATCCCGTCACTGCAGTTTCAAAAATATCCACCCAGGTTTTAAAGGCAGGAAGATTACGAAGGGTGTCCACGAGATGGTAGATGGTCTGTTCATCTTTCGACAGTCCGGTATGCCGGTTGGTTTCCCAGAAATCATCATCCTTTTTGTAAGCATTTTCAGATACCATTACATTGGCAGGTGTTGAATAGAACTCCTTTTCCATTGGATGGTTAAAAACAAATTTTCTGTATGTTGTGGTTTTTCTACCGAAAAATCCTAATGTTTTTTTGTTGTTTTGCAGGATATTAAAATCAGCCACTCCTTTATCCAGGGTTACCATCCAGTATTTCCCGTCAATCCATTCAAACTCCTGGCTGAGAACCAGGTCATTCAGGTAATTGATGTTTGCATCAGCGGCGATCTCCATCTCAAATGATTTGATAGCAAAGGTGGTGTCGTGTACCCAGAAAAGGCCGGTGAAAGTCAGTTCCTGTTTCCGGCGGGGCTTGAACATGATTTTATAGCACCATTTATCACTGAGAAAAGCGCTGTCGACCAGGTAATACCTGTAATAGGTAAGACCGAAGTCGGCGATGGGGCTGGTGAAATTCTTTTGAAAAAGGGGGATGTAGTTTTCATAAATGCTGTAGTTCTGGAACATGTCTCCAACATACTGAAGTACACTTTCATTTTCAATACCTGATACTTTTGCCGCATGGATCACTTCCTTTTCCGATTTTGGAGAATTTCGGTAATAAAAATTGGATAATGATTCAGAAAGGAACACCGGCAAATAAGTTTTACCGTTGATGGTGGATGTATCCGCATATTCAAAGATAAACTTGAAAGGTCTCATGATTCTCCTGTTCTGAAAACGCTCTGAAACATTGTTGGCATCAATCTCTATCTTATTGTACACTTCATACTGGTAGTAATCAAATTCCTTTTTATAATTGACGTTTTTGTTCCTGATGATTTTTCTGAGAATGATTTCAGCCGGATTTTCACCGGCAACGACAACCACTTCCGGTAACGAAATATTTCCCGGTTTCATTTGGAAAACAATTTCCTGGAACTTATTTTTTATTACTGGCATTGAAATCATCTCATATCCCATCATGGAAGCCACCAGTGTGTCAGAAGGGGTATTGGTTTCGAGGCTGAATTTTCCGTCAAAGTCGGATGAAACTCCAATGGTTGTCCCTTTGAAGTATATATTGGCGAAAGGTACAGGCAGTCCGGTTTCGGCATCCACCACTTTTCCCATAATTTTGGTGACCTGAGCCCTTGAATACATCGAAAGGCAGGTAGAAATCACCAAAACCAGGATAAGAGGAAAAATTCTCTTCATTTTATGCGACACACACATTGCCTGTAATACCTATGACCGGCTGAGTTATGATAATTAACGTTTTTTGATTTAAATAATTTCAATTGCACAACTGCCTTATCATTTTTCCATAATAGGAAGAATGATTTCTGACACCCTGATCAGAATATTCCTTCCTTGAGGATATCATGCAGATGGACCACCCCGACATACCCTTTATCACCTGTCACCAGCAATTGTGTAATATTATGATTTCGCATGATTTCCATCGCATCTACAACCAGTGTGTCCTCAGGGATTGTTTTAGGGTTTGCCGACATGATATCCCCTGCTTTTATAATACTGATATCATGGGATTTTTCGAGCATACGCCGCAGGTCGCCATCGGTGATGATACCCGCAAGCCTGCCCTTGTCCATCACTGCTGTAGCCCCCAGTCTTTTTGAGGATATTTCCATTATTGTGGTTGGGATATCATCTGTAACCTCAACCACCGGTATCTGGTTTTGAGTGTATAAATCAGATACTTTGAGGTAAAGTTTTTTTCCTATCATTCCTCCGGGATGAAAACGGGCAAAATCCTCGGATGTAAATCCCCTGTATTCGAGAAGGCATATAGCAAGGGCATCCCCCATCACCAGTTGTGCCGTTGTGCTCGAAGTAGGGGTGAGATTGTTCGGGCAGGCTTCCTTTGGTACTGTGGTATTGATAATATAATCCGCATGGTTTGCCAGGAACGAGCCCATGTTGCCGGTAAAAGCGATCAGCGTGTTATTCTGCATTTTGAGCAGGGGAAGCAGTACCTTAATTTCAGGTGTGTTGCCGCTGTTAGAGATGCAAATAACCACATCTTCTTTCCTGATGATGCCAAGATCGCCGTGGATGGCATCAGCAGCATGCATAAAAATGGCCGGAGTGCCTGTTGAATTCATTGTAGCTACTATTTTGCCGGCAATGATCGCGCTTTTACCAATGCCTGTTATGATCACCCGTCCTGTGGAACGATAGATCAACTCAACAGCATTTAAAAAGTCCCCGTTGATATTGTTTTTTAAATTGGCAATGGCTTCAAGCTCGTTTTCAATGACATTGAGGGAAATTTTTCTCAGTTCGTCCTTTGATATTTGTCTTCCGGTCATTTTCTGCAATATATTGGCAAAATTAAATAATTTAGTCATAAGTTTGTGAATAGTTTACTTATGTGCCTGACTTTGAATATTAATATCTGGATTTTTTTTTTTTTGATTTTCTTGTTGTAATTTTATTATATAAATTTGTAATAGCTGAGTAAGCCGCTGGATGGTAGGAACTTCCAGTAATGCTTTTTAAGTGCTACAAAATCTGATAGATACAGGAGAAAAGATTGGACTAAGGTTAGAATAAATGGAAGTAATGGGATCAGTTAAGCTGCAGGAAGTCCTTAAGAAATTTTTCGGTTTTGACAGTTTCAAGGGAAATCAGGAAGCGATCATAAAGAGTGTTCTCGCAGGTGAAAACACTTTTGTCATCATGCCCACCGGCGGGGGAAAATCAATGTGTTACCAGCTCCCTGCCCTGATCAGTAAGGGTACAGCCATCATCATATCCCCATTGATTGCCCTGATGAAGAACCAGGTTGATTCAATCAGAAATTTCGGAACCGACAGCGGTATTGCACATTTTCTCAATTCCTCCCTTTCACGCTCTGAAATAGCTGAGGTGAAAGGAGACCTTTCTTCGGGGAAAACAAAACTTCTTTATGTTGCCCCTGAATCATTGACGAAGGAGGAAAATGTTGATTTTCTGAGTAATATCACGATATCATTTTATGCTGTTGACGAGGCCCATTGCATCTCGGAATGGGGTCATGATTTCAGACCTGAATACAGGAGGATACGTCCCATCATTGAGTCAATAGGTCAATCGGTTCCTGTTATGGCCCTCACAGCCACTGCCACGCTGAAAGTTCAGCAGGATATTCAGAAAAATCTCAACATTCAGAATGCCAAAGTGTACAAGTCGTCTTTTGACAGGCCTAACCTCTATTATGAAGTCAGACCTAAAACAAAGGATGTCGTCAAGGACATTATCCGTTATATCAAGAACAATTCAGGCAAGTCGGGAATAGTGTATTGCCTTAGCAGGAAAAAGGTCGAAGAACTTGCTGAAACCCTGAAGGTGAACGGTGTAAAATCGCTTCCATACCATGCAGGCCTCGATTCCATGACCCGAAGGGTGAACCAGGATAAGTTTCTTATGGAAGAGGCAGATGTTATTGTTGCCACCATTGCTTTCGGTATGGGCATTGACAAACCTGACGTGAGATTTGTGATCCACCATGATATGCCCAAAAGCATTGAAGGGTATTATCAGGAAACGGGCCGTTCAGGCAGGGACGATGGCGAAGGAAACTGTATTGCTTTTTACAGTTACGATGATATTCAGAAGCTTGAGAAGTTCATGAAAGGCAAGCCGGTGGCCGAACAGGAAATCGCAAAGCAACTGCTTCTTGAGACTGTCGCTTACGCCGAATCCTCCGTTTGCCGTCATAAACAATTGCTTCATTATTTCGGGGAAGAATATCCCGGGGATAATTGCGGTGCCTGTGACAACTGCATTCACCCCAAAGAAAAATTTGAAGGCAGGGATTATGCCAGGATCGCGCTTGAAGCGATTATTGAAGTGAAGCAACTTTTTAAGGCAAAACATATTATCAACGTACTTGTCGGGAAAGCCACCGCCACCATTAAATCATTCAGACATAACAAACTCAAGGCTTTTAGCAGGGGCGCTGACAAGGATGAAAAGTTCTGGAATGCCGTGATCCGGCAAATGCTTATCCAAAACCTTCTGGTGAAGGATATCGAAAATTACGGATTACTGAAAGTGTCGGAAAAGGGTTATGAATTTCTGGAGAAACCGGTATCTATTCTTCTTACCAAAGACCATGATTACGATAATCCCGATGCCGAGGAGGACTTTTTCGGGGAAGGTTCAACGGCGAAAACAAGCACGGCGGATAAAACCCTGTTTGCTTTGCTGAAGGACCTTCGAAAGGAAATCTCCCGTAAGGAAAATCTTCCGCCATTCGTGATCTTTCAGGATCCCTCCCTCGAAGATATGGCCATTCAGTATCCCATTTCAGAAGAAGAACTGCTGCAGATCACCGGCGTGGGTTCCGGAAAAGCAAAAAAATATGGACTGCCTTTTCTTGAATTGATCCAGCAATATGTGGAGGAAAATGAGATCGTCAGGCCGAACGATATGGTCGTAAAATCAGTGGTCAACAAGTCAGGGCTGAAAGTGTATATCATACAAAGCATCGACAGAAAACTTGCCCTCGAAGATATTGCCTTCACCAAGAGCCTCACCGTGGATGAGCTTCTTACTGAGTTAGAGCGTATCGTTGCCAGTGGCACAAAGATCGATATCAATTATTATGTTGACGAATATGTGGATGAATATCATCAGGAAGAGATATACGAATACTTCAAGGAGGCCGAGTCTGACTCCATTCAGGCAGCTCTCAGGGAGTTAGGCGAGGATGAGTTTTCCGAGGAGGAAATACGCCTGATGCGCATCAAATTTATGTCTGAATTCGGCAACTAACCCGGTTACGCCAACCCGGGATTCAATTTATACCGCTACTGAATGGATTTGCGAAAAATTCTTTGCTACATCTAGCGGCATAACTGCTTCTAATAGAAAAACGCTTCGCATTTTTAATAAGAAGCAGTATACTGCCTTTCTGTACGGAATAATTTATCTTTGTTCCCGTTTTGATGCTGATATGAATTAATTATTATTCGGATGAACGAAGAAAATACCGGTGTTGTAAAGAGGGCAGGGAATCTCTCTCTTATTCTGAGTATTATCGCTCTTGCAGGCTTGGCAGTGTTATTTGTATTGTTTTTCACCGGCAACGGTGGAAAGAACCATGCAGGTCAGAAAAATATTCCGGTTGCCTGGGAGTCAGGCCCTGAAGGGAGCTTAAAGGTGGCATTTGTCAATACAGATATAATACTCCAGAACTACCTTCTTGTGGATAAGCTATCCGCCGAATTGCAGTCGGAGGAAAAAAATCGTGAAAAACAACTCATAGCCAGGCAGAGAGCCTATGAGAAGGATGCGGCCTATTTCCAGGAACAGGTTTCAAATAATACCATTTCGGAAGCCAGCGCACAAACCATTTACGAACAACTTTTGCAGGAGCAGGAAGGAATCGTGCAGATGAAAGACCAGTACTCTTCTGAACTGGCGAAAAAAGAATTCGATATGAACACTGTGCTGTTAGACAGCATTAGCAATTACCTGAAACGTTTGAACCAATACTACAACTGTGATTATATCCTGAGCTCAAACAGGGGAGGGAGTATACTTTTCGCAAAAGACACTTTCGACATCACCCCGGAGGTGATTGAAGGCCTTAACGAGGAATACACAGCCAGGTTCCCTGAAGAAACCGATCAAAAATGAGAATCGTATTTTTTATATGGGCAACCGTTCTGCTTTTGGGTTTTTCCTGCACCAGACCACTTGAAAGCAGGACGCCGGAGCCGTCCGGTCTTATTCAAAAAGACAGTATGATCTCTCTGCTGGTCGATATACACCTTGCAGAAGCCATTTTATACCATAAGGAAAAAAACGGAGAGAAAACAAAAGAGTACAGGCACACCTTATATAAATCGGTTTTTGAAAAACATGGTACGGATGCCGCCGCCTTTGAAGCCAGTTTCAATTATTATCAGTCGGATGTGGATGTGATAGATGATATTTACCAGCAGGTACTCAATGCCCTGGCCAGACTTCAGGGGGAAGGGGAAATAAAAGAGGGAAATTAACACTTTCTCCGGCGGGATGAACGCCAGACCCCGGTTTTCAGTTTTTTGCCCTGGTGTAAGTAGCTGTGCAGCTCCAAAGGTCAGCCCCGTCATTGACGGAATATTGCAACACGATCTGATCTTTATTCAGCGTGCCGCTGCCTTTCACTTCATTAGAATAGTTATCGCAAATGGCCTGCTCGGGGATGGTCAGCACACTGCCGGTTACTATGGCATAGGGCGGTTTTTCCTGGTATCCTATCAGCCAGAAGTTTTTAATGATGACCTGGCTGCTGTTCGACGGATCAGCTTGAATTTCAACAGTGTAGGAGTCCCTGCTGCAGGTTTCGTTTACATTCCATGTGCCGATAAATTTGTCCCTGTCACTTGCCGGATCAGGGTCATCATCGTCATCAACAACGCATGAAGGCATTAAACCTATGGCCATGAGGAGAAAAAAGAAATATGCCTTTTTTGCAATGATTGTTTTCATGTCTGAGTTTTTTTTACAATGATAGAAAATTTTGTGCCAAAATATCAGTATTTTTGAGAGAGATAATAATAACGCAAAAAAATGTTATTCCGTTTGTCCATCATCATTGTTTTGTTTTCCTTGTTCTTTCCTGCTTGTAAGAAGGATGACACACAAGCCGACGACTGGAAAAACTGCCATACCTGCAGCATTCACGACTGGAAGGGTTCTTTTTCAGGAAGGGGAAGTTGTTTTGAAGCCTCAGGCAACTTAACTTACACGAACCAGGTGGTGGAGATCACCATTGCGGAAACCGGGAGCAATTATCTGACCGTTTACATAGATGTTGTTCCTTTTGTGGATGATATGATCAGTGGAAACATTTTTACCCCTTCCTCAGTTTCTTTTGCAGGCACTGCCAGGGCTTTCAGCGCTTCTTTGTATGTGAACAGCCGGAATGAACTGAAACTGACCGGAAGTTATAAAGTTTTTACCTCCTCGCTTAAAGACGATGATCCTGATATATCAAAAGTGGTTACTTTTGAAGTTTACAAGCAATAAAACTGATGGATGATGAAAAAATCAATGTGTATTTTATGGACAGCTCTGGTGTTCAGCTCAATATCTGTAGTCAGCAGCGGTTTTTCTTATGCAGGCCCTTCTGTACATCCTGGTTGCCTGCCACCGGCATCAAAATATTATACAGAAGCTGGTAAGGCAAGCATTAAATTCCCGGCAGGCTTTACGGTGGAAGAAGTTGAACATGATGCTGCGCATACCACCAAGGTTATGGCAGAGTTAAATGGAAATGTTTTTTGTTCACATTCACACGGCATGAAAATGATCTCACCGACCACTATATGCTGGCGCAAACATCTCTCAATACATTTGCGGAGGAGGTCGGCGGAAAAGTAATCCATGAAACCGATTACCATTATGATGACTATAAGGGAAGAAGTGCAGAAATTGAAATGGAGGAAGAAGGAGCTACCCTTTATTACAAAGTGATCCTTGTGGGCCAGATACAATATCAAATGGTAGTGGTTACACAATCGGGTGATGTGACCAAACAAAAAGACAAATTTTTTAATTCTTTTAGGATTCTCTCAAAATAGAAGCGGATTTCTGCGTTAATCCTCTATGGTGTTAATGTTTCTGCGACAAGCGTAATTATTGGATATTGGGAAAAACTGAAAAAAAATACCAACGGATTGAATCGCTGGTGCTGGATGGCAGGCTTAAAGAGGCTTTCAATGATCTGAAAGAACTTGTTTCTGTCACTGCTGCCGGTGAATTGATGGCACAATACGAGTCGCTTGACAATGACTACAGGAACCTCCTGAAATATGCCATTGAAGGGGCAGATGACCCTGCAAGGGAACGGATTTATCTCAAAATCCAAAGAACGGCCCTTGAATTGTCGGATATTACACTACAGAGGGCTTTAATGATCACCTCTTCCAACCGGACAATGGGTTACAAAAGAATTCTTGAGAAAAAAGTTGTTGGGATAAAAACGGAAATCGAGGAAAAGCTGGAAGATCTTTCCCTGGATCATGAACTTGCCGGGATGTTAGGACACGTAAGGCAAAGCGATGATGACCTTAGCTTCAGGCAAAGAACCCTTTTGAAAGGCATCTTTGAATCCATCTGGTTGTCCGATAAAATATCAGGCAGCGATGTGGAGATGGTCAGGCGGATCCTTGCGTCAGGGAATTTTGTGTGGCCTGAAAAATGCATTGTGGTCAGCGCACTGTCCCTGAGTCTTTTACGTTGTTTTGATGTGAAGAAACTTTTCCTGCTGGCAGATATTTATATCGAAGGACACATACAGGTCAGCCAGAGAGCGCTCACCGGGCTGGTTTTCGGACTTATGGCCTATTCTGAGAGGCTAAGGCTGTATGAAGATGTGACCGGCAGACTGAATATTCTCACTGAGCAACCCGGCTTTCTGAAAAATGTTCAAACCATTATTATTCAATGGCTTAAATCAAAGGAGACCGAAAAGATCAAAAGGAAACTTGAAGACGAGATTCTGCCTGAAGTGGCCAGGTTTCAACCCAGATTGCAGGAAAAACTTGACCTTGAAAACATTGTCCCCGAAGAGCTTTTTGAAGATAAAAATCCCAATTGGGAGAGGTTTTTTGAAGATTCACCTGACCTTTTGGATAAGCTTCAGGAATTTTCCCAACTGCAAATGGAAGGCTCTGATGTTTTCATGAGCGCCTTTTCAAAACTGAAACATTTTGACTTTTTCAGTGAAATGATGAACTGGTTTATGCCTTTCTACCAGGAAAACCCGGAGATGAAGAAGATATTTAAGGAGGAGAAACAAACATTTGATGTTGACCGTTTTATGGAATTGCTGTCCAAATCTTTCTATATGTGCAATTCCGATAAGTACTCCTTTTGCCTTAACCTCCAATCCATTCCTGAAAGCCAGAAAACCATGATGATGAACATGTTCAATGCCGAAATGGAAGGGTTGACGGAGATCGCAGAGGAGGACGAATTGCTGAACAAACCGGCTTTAATAAACAGCATATACTCCCAATACTTTCATGATTTGTACAGGTTTTATAAGCTTCATCCCCAGCGGGAAGAGTTCAGGGATGTTTTTACCCTGAACCTGGGATTTGTCAGGGAAGCAGCGCTGGACAATCTTTTCGGCAATATGGAAAGCCTCAGGAATATCGCTGAGTTCCTGTTCGAAAAGCATTATTTCGATGAAGCCCTGGGAGTGTATATTGCATTGTTCAATAAAGGCGACAGCAGCCTGGAAACCTTTGAAAAAATCGGATATTGCCATCACCGTTTGCAGCATTATGCCGAGGCCGTCAAATGGTATTCAAAAGCCGAACTGTATGATTCGAACAGAGCATGGAATATAAAAAAAATTGCCCTTTGCCACCGCAATCTCAGGAATTATGACGAAGCGCTCCGGTTCTATCTTGAAGCTGAAAAAATGGAGCCGGAAAATCTTTATATCAAAACCTTTATTGGTCATACTTATCTTGACTCAGGAGATTACGAAAATGCACTCAAATACTATTACCAGGTCGAATTGCTTTCCCCCGGAAACAAAAAAGTGTTACGACCTGTCGGCTGGTGCCTTTTTCTGTTGGGTAAATTTGAGGAATCAGAAAAGTATTTCACGAAACTGCTTGACGAAGATCCCAATAAATATGACTTTATGAATTTCGGTCATGTTTTGCTTTGCCTTGGGAAACCGGATGAATCCGTGAAAATTTACCTGCAAAGCCTGAAATACAGTAAGGGGGATATCGCATGGTTTGATTCTTCTTTTGACGAGGACAGTAAACACCTCCGGCAGCACGGAATAGGCGCCTCTCTTTTAAGGTATCTGAAGGATTATATAAGATATTTGGCGGAATAAAATCTTTGCCGCAAGGTTTTATACCGCCACTGACCGGATTTATAAAATGAATAGCTACATCAAGGGGCATAACTGCTTCTGAAAGAAAAACGCTTCGCATTAGAAAAAAGAAGCAGTTTACCTGTCGACAATGATTTTTCCGGAGTGAAGAATGATGTCACGGTTTTTAACCTGGGCGATGTACATGCCGTTTTTCACTTCAGTAAGGGATACCGGGATTACATTAGCGCCTTCCCGTGATTCATATTCTTCAGAGGTTGCCACCGTTTTGCCTAACAGGTCAATGACCTCAACATGCAATATCATTCCCTTTTGAGCCTGAACTGAACAATTTAACTTCTCTTTAACAGGATTGGGGTAGTAAGAAAAGTCTCCTGCCGTCATTTCGTTTTCATATAACCCTGTTGTGCATGATTGTTGTACACCGCCGGCTCCGGTGATACTGTTGATCAGATTGTTTGCGGCCGGAGGATAGACCTGGTGAACGGCTATTGACCTGTCGGGGGCAATGACCACTACAGAGGGCGTTCCCTGAATATCATAAGTCCAGTGAACCTCGTTGCCGTTTCCTTCCATACCGCTGACACTGGAATACTCAATGCCATATTCGTTATTGAAGTAGATCACATCTTCGTTCCAGTTTCCTTTGTCAATCCCTAAGAAAAAAACGTTTCCCTGGTTGCACCCGAAAGCTTCGTATGCCTCCGCCATATCAGGGGCATAAGTCTGACATGTACCGCAGGCCACGCTGAAAAAGTCAATGACCACATATTTATCATTATCAAGGATGTCGAACAGGGTCAGCATCTGACCATGGATGTCTTTTACCGTGAAATTAACGGCTGTATCCAGTGTGGTTTGTGAAAAGGAAAAGGTTAATGAGAGTTGAACCAATAAAATGAGTACTATTTTTTTCATATTTAATTGTTTATTAAGAATGTGTCTAAATTACATCAATGATGATTACCATTGTGTTTATTAACAAACGATTAACAATTTTGTTCAGGGATGATATCTGTTCAGAGCGCCGAAACCAGTTTGTCAAGCAGCCTGCTTGCCCCGATCCTGAATGTGCCGGGTTGTGCCCAGCCTTCGCCGGTTATTTCTGTCAATAACTTCAGGTAACTGAAAGCCTGGTCAGGGACGGAGATGCCTCCCGCAGCTTTTATCCCTGCTTTGCGGCCGGTTTTTGCATGGAACTCCTTTACTGTGTCGGCCATAATGAGGAAGGCATCAAGTGTGGCTGCCGGGCTGATCTTGCCGGTTGAGGTTTTGATAAAATCGGCTCCTGCGTTCAATGCTGTTTCGGAGGCTTTTCTGATGTGGGCCGGGGTTTGCAGTTCGCCGGTTTCCAGTATGACTTTCAGATGCACCCTGCCACATATTTGTTTCATCTCTGCCAGTTCATCAAAAACATAGTTGTGATCACCGGCAAGGAATCTGCCCCTGGAAATGACGGTGTCAATTTCATCTGCTCCTTCGTCCACAGCATATTGCACTTCTTTCATCCTGATGTCACGTGAGGTTTGCCCTGAAGGGAATGCCCCTGCCACCGCAGCCACTTTTATCCCGGAGCCGGCAAGCTCTTTTTTGGCCACTTTGATAAAATTGGGATAAAAACACACGGCAGCCACGGTGGGAAGGCCCCGGAATCCGGTTTGAAGAGCTTTGTGGCATACTTCAATGATTTTCCGGTCGTCATCCGTTCCTTCGAGTGAGGTGAGGTCGATGAACCCGATCAGTTTTCTGCAGGCATCTTTAAAAACTTCCCCTTCTGGGGCATTCATATCAATGGCCTGAATTCTTTTTTTAATCTGATCCTCTGAATAGGGGTATTGGCTGAAAATGATCATAATAACGGCGTTTATCCGCAATGAAAGTATTTTAAAACCATAGCTTTCAGCTCTTCCGGTTTATTTTGAAGCTGTGCCCGGATATCCCTGTCATTAAATTTTTGGAGATATGAAACAATCCCCTGAATAGTTCCTTCCGAGAAAACATTGTGCTCAAGGTAAACCCCCATCTGCTTTTCGAGCCATTCAGCAGATTCGGTGCAGGAGGAAGGCAGTTGGCTGAGTTTATCCCTTTTATCTTTGTTTTCGTCATGGAAAATGTTGACACCGACATAGGTTTCTTCCGCCTTCTTTAGGGCGTCGGGCATTTCAATGCCGTGCCTTGCGGCCACAGTGAGTCCGGCCAAAAGCGTGTATATATCGGCTGAGCCATCGGCCCCGCGGAATTCAATGGTTTGCCTGTGCTGTGAATGAGGCTTGAAATCCACCTCCTGCGGATTGGCATCCCTGGCCATGGAAAGGTTTCCGGTCCAGCCCAGGGGCACTCTTACCAGAACAGACCTGTTCCTGTCGCCCCAACAGATGCTCGTTGGCGCCTCCTGATGGGGTACCAGCCTGAAATATGACATCGGGTTGATGTTGCCGAATGAGGTGAGGGAAGGGGCAAGATCGAGCATCCCTGCGATGTATTTTTTCGCCGGGTCAGAAAGTCTTCCGTTTTCCATCATAATGTTCTTTCCGTCCTTCATCAGGCTCGAATGAATATGCAGCCCGCTTCCTGCTTTACCGGTGGTGATTTTTGGGGCAAATGTTATGGTAACCCCTGTTTTCATGGCAAGGGTGCGGAGTATCCATTTGGCAACAAGAAGCTGATCGGCAGCATCTTCAATGGGTGTCGGGAGAAATTCGATCTCATTTTGTTCATACTCCTCATTGTCAAGAGAAAAATTGCCTACTTCCGAATGGCCGTATTTGATCAGACCGCCCGACTGAGCAATGGCAAGCATGGCTTTTCGTCTGAACTCACCCCATTTGGAAAAGGGCTCAGCCTCGTGGTAACCCTTTTGATCGGTAGCCTCAAATAAGGTTTGCTGCCCGGAAATAATATAATACTCCAGTTCGCCCATGGCTTCCAGAGTGTATCCTGTCCGTTCCTGAAGCACCTTATGTGCTTTTTTAAGTATGTATTCCGGTGAGCTCACCAGCGGCTCCCCGTCTTTGTTGTAATAAGAGCATAAAATATCAAGGGTTGGAACCTCGCAGAATGGATTCACGAAAGCTGTCTTATACCGTGGAATAACATACAGATCACTTGATCCGGCCTCAATAAAAGAAAAGAGGCTTGAACCATCGACCCTCTCACCGTAAGAAAGTATACTGTCAAGGTGTTTTTTGTTGTTTATCACAAAGTTCAGGGTCTTCAACCTACCGTCCCATCCGCAATACCTGAAGTTTATCATTTCAACATCATGATCGCTGATGTACTTAATGAGGTCAGCCCGTGTAAAATCCGATGGCGCCTTATTCAGGTACTGTACCAGCGGATTGGGATTCATTTCTGTTTGTCTGTTCATAACCTTTTCTAAAAATCGTCGTCAAACTTATAAAATTTCTATAACACGGTAAGCATAGTTTTATGTTTCAGTCATTATTCTCGATTATCAGACTTTATATAACTTTGCCCTGATTTTTTAAACGTGATGAATAGCAGTGAATTTGTGTTTTTTTCTGCCTTCCTGTTTCTGATAGCAGTTATGCTGGTCATTGACCTGGGCATTTTTACCCGGAAAAGTCATAAGGTGGGCTTCAGGGAGGCCTTTGGCTGGTCGGTGGTCTGGATCGGAATTTCCCTGTTGTTTTACTTTTTTTTACTGCACTGGGGCGATGTGGTTCATGGCGTTCATACCCTCGCCGATGTGCAGGAGCGCATCAGGGATTACGGACACCCGATCACTTTGGCGGCCGGGGCAGCGGAGGAAACCGCCCTGGCTGTTTACAGGAAAAACCTTGCCCTGGAGTACCTTACAGGATATCTTATCGAGAAATCCCTGTCGGTGGACAATATTTTTGTTATCTATATTATTTTTCAATCTTTTGGCGTAAAAGAGATATATTTCAAGAAAGTGCTGATCTGGGGTATTCTGGGAGCCGTCATAATGCGTTTCATCTTTATTTTTGCCGGGGCTGCACTGGTCAGGGAAATACATGAGGTGCTTTATGTTTTCGGATTGTTTCTGATAATTACCGCCATCAGCCTTTTCCTGAAAAGGAAAAAGAAGATGCACATTGAACCCAAAGACCATTTCGTGGTCAGGTTTATTTCGAAATATTTCAGGGTATCCGGCAGCATGGATGGCGGCAAATTTTTCACCAGACAGAATGGGAAGCTTTTGGTGACACCGCTTTTTATTGTGGTGGGAGTGGTGGAATTCTCGGATGTCATTTTTGCGGTGGATTCCATCCCGGCCATCTTTGCCGTTTCTCATGATCCTTACATTATTTTTTATTCCAATGTGTTTGCCATCCTGGGACTAAGGGCTCTGTTTTTTCTGCTGGCTAACATTATTCCCCGCTTTCATTACCTCAAAACAGGACTTTCCGTATTGCTCCTTTTCATTGGTTTAAAAATGATCGTCCCGGATGTCATGGAGGCCATTTGGGATATAAAGGTGAAAATCCCAACCGATGTGTCTCTTTATATTATCCTGGGTATCCTTTCATTTTTCATTCTTTTGTCAGTGATACACAAACCTGCCGGTAAGGAAGAGGATGAGGCATCCTGATGGCGTTTTTGGATTACCCTTTCATAAAAACATCCAGCAACTTTTGCGCTGCCCTGTAAGGACTTAATTTCCCTGACAGCACCTGGATTTTCATCGGTTCGAGCATGGAGTTGATTTTATTATTGCTGAAAAAGCTGATACTCAGACCCTCTTTGATGGTTTCGAAAAAAATACTCAGTTCCTGCCGGTTTCTGTTTTCTGTGAAATAGCCGTTTTTCAGGGCAAGCTGATGATATTCGCCGATGATTTTCCATACTTCCGCTATTCCTGTTCCTGTGGTTGACGAGCAGGTGGCCACCTTTGGCGCCCATCCTGATGCTGCCGGCGGGAAAAGGTGGAGGGCGTTCTCATACTCCCTTGCTGCCAGCCGGGCCTTATTTTCGTTGTCGCCATCGGCCTTATTGATAACAATGGCATCGGCCATTTCCATGATGCCTCTTTTAATGCCCTGAAGCTCGTCGCCGGCTCCTGCAAGCATCAGAAGCAGGAAAAAGTCAGTCATGGAATGGACAGCCGTTTCCGACTGGCCTACCCCGACAGTTTCCACAAAGAGGATGTTGTAACCTGCAGCTTCGCAGAGGATCAATGATTCCCGGGTTTTGCGTGCCACGCCCCCAAGCGTTCCGCCGGAAGGGGATGGGCGTATAAAAGCATTGCTGTCGGAGGCGAGGGTTTCCATGCGGGTTTTATCGCCCAGGATGCTGCCTTTGCCCCTGCTGCTGCTTGGATCTATTGCAAGAACAGCCAGTTTTTTACCTTCTGCAAGCAGGAGTTTGCCCAATGATTCAATGAAAGTGCTTTTGCCCACACCGGGCACCCCGGTAATTCCTATCCTGATTGATTTTCCTGAATATGGAAGGCATTTCTCAACAATTTCCCTGGCAAGTCCCTGGTGCTTTTCATGCGAACTTTCAATGATGGTGATTGCTTTTCCCAGGATGGGCCGGTTCCCAGAAATGATCCCTTCCAGGTATTCGTCTGCCGAAAGCAATCCGGACTTCGCCTGTTTGTACTTTCCATGAGCCTCCGGATTCACCGATGAAGGCTGCTCTATTCCTTTGTTCACCCGGAGCGCTGTTTGATATCTATTCCCTTTTTCCGTCATGTGATCCTGAAAAAAACAAAGATAGTCAACATTTATACAAAAATTTTATAATTTTGCAGCCGCAAACTCTCCGTAGCTCAGCTGGCAGAGCATCCCGGGTTCTCGGGAGGGTGGCAGGTTCGGGTTCCGGATTTTGAAATAGATTTACTCTCCGTAGCTCATCTGGCAGAGCATCCCGGGTTCTCGGGAGGGTCGCAGGTTCGGGCTCCGGACTTTTGAAATAGATTTACTCTCCGTAGCTCAGCTGGCAGAGCATCCCGGGTTCTCGGGAGGGTGGCAGGTTCGGGCTCCGGACTTTTGAAATAGATTTACTCTCCGTAGCTCAGCTGGCAGAGCATCCCGGGTTCTCGGGAGGGT
>JAFGME010000298.1 GCA_016927695.1 Bacteroidales bacterium | reverse complement strand
GGGCATGACCGGGGCAGATGGAAACGCTGACCAACAAATCAACAACGGCGACAAGAACGATGTCTGGATACAGCAGGCCGGAACAGGTGGTTACAAAGCAGGCGATTTCAACCTCGATGCCCAGGTGAACAACGGCGATAAGAATGATGTGTGGGTTCCGAATACGGGGCTGGGAGGGCAGGTGCCGGAATAAATCAATTACGAATTATAAATTACGAAAAAGCAGCCTGTCCGGTTTGGATGGGCTGTAAAAAAGATGAACCCGAACCAGCCATTGAAGTGTTAATTGAGGTCGCTGATATTATCCAAAATGAGCTGACCGTAAATCTTCATGTCAATTTATACTGCTTCTTATAAAAAATGCGAAGGGTAGATTCAAAGAATTTTTTTATCTGTCACATAAGCTGCCCTAACCGTATTTATTTACATTTGCACCTTTAATGTCAGAAAAATCATAAGCAATACAACGTTGTACTATGAAAAACACTTATCTTATTTTGGCTCTGCTGCTCATAACTGTTTTAACGGCAAGCGCTCAGTTACCCTCCACCTTTGACCTGAGGAACTACAATGGCAGTAATTATGTTACTTCTGTGAAAAACCAGCAGGGAGGTACCTGCTGGACCCACGGGGCTATGGCTGCCATGGAGGGCAACCTTCTGATTACAGGCAACTGGGTTGCAGCAGGTGAAACCGGGGAACCAAACCTTGCCGAGTATCATCTCGACTGGTGGAATGGCTTCAACCAGCACTACAATGAAGATGTGAATCCCCCGACAGGAACGGGGCTGACTGTTCATGAAGGAGGCGACTACCGTGTTACTTCAGCCTATCTGGCCAGAGGCGAGGGCGCAGTAAGGGACATTGACGGACAATCCTATTCTTCGCCGCCACCGAGGCATGAAGATTTTTTCCATGTGTACTACCCGAAACACATTGAATGGTATACCGTTGGACCTAACCTCGAAAACATTGGCCTCCTGAAAAGCAAGATCATGGAATATGGTGTAATGGGTACCTGTATGTGCTACAACAGTTCGTTCATCTCCAATTATATTCATTATCAACCGCCATCATCCACAGAGGAACCCAACCATGCCATTGCCATTATCGGCTGGGACGATAATAAGGTAACTCAGGCTCCATTGCCGGGAGCCTGGCTTTGCAAGAACAGTTGGGGCGGAAGTTGGGGCAACAACGGTTATTTCTGGATCTCCTACTACGACAAACATGCCGGGCATCATCCCGAAATGGGAGCCATATCATTTCAGGATGTGGAATTTTTTGATTATACGAGTGTTTATTACCATGATTATCATGGATGGAGGGATACAAAACCGGGAACAACAGAAGCCTTCAATGCATTCACTGCCGAATCGGATCATGTGCTGCGTTCAGTGAATTTTTACACAGCTTCCGACAATGTCAACTTCACCGTCAAGGTTTATGACGACTATTCAGGTACGGCATTGCTAAATGAACTTTCATCCGTATCAGGAACCTTCAGTTACACAGGGATGCACACCCTGGAACTTCCGCAACCGGTTGACCTTGCCGCCGGGGATGATTTTTATCTCTATCTTATGCTCTCACAGGGTGGTATGCCTTACGACAGAACCTCAGATGTGCCTGTCCTGCTGGGAGGCGGGTCGAAAACCATTGTTCCCTCAACGGCAGGTACAGGTGAGAGTTTTTACAAGGAAGGGGGCATCTGGAAGGACTTTTACTACTACAACGATCCTTCCGGCTTTCAGAATACCGGGAACTTTTGTATCAAGGGCCTTACTGTTAAAGGATACTCGATGAGAATAGGCAGTGTGGATATTCAGGATCCAACAGGTAACAACAACGGGCTTATCGACCCGGGCGAAACCGTAGATGCTGTCATCACTCTTACAAATGACGGGTACTACGATGCCATCGCAGTGACTGCCAATTATCTTACCGGCGACCCTTTTGTTACCATTAACAGCGGAACACTGAATTTCGGTGACATATATGCGGGGCAGGAAGGAACCGCAACTCTGAATATCAGCGTTTCCGCCTCTGCACCTGTCGGGCACCCCATTCCGGGGAATCTTGATGTTTCTTGTACTTCGAACGGCAATCCCAAGAATTATCTTATCGATCTCGGCTTTATTGTTGGGTTGATCGCAGAAGATTTTGAAACAGGCGACCTGACCAAATTTGAATGGGAGACCGGCGGGGGTGCAAACTGGTCTGTTGTCACCGAAAATCCGTATGAAGGAATCTATTGCGCCAGATCCGGAATCATTGGGCACGATGATGCCACCACACTTGGAGTTCAGATGAATATTATTGCTTCAGGAAGCATTACCTTTTTCAGGAAGGTAAGTTCGGAAAGCGGGTATGATTATCTCAGATTTTTTCTTGATGGCAACGAACTCGGTTCATGGTCGGGGAATGTGCCGTGGGGTGAGGTAAGTTATCCCGTTACTCCGGGGATGCATACTTTCCAATGGACTTATACCAAAGACCAGGCGGTTGTCTCGGGATCCGACTGTGCCTGGGTCGATTTTATCCGGTTCCCTGCCGCATTGCCTTTACCGGCATTGGCTGTTCCCTACACCACCGGTTTTGATGTGGGAGGTTCACTGCCTGCCGGCTGGACAAATTCCCTCGGAGATGACATCGACTGGACGGTTAACTCAGGATCAACTCCTTCGAGCAATACAGGGCCGTCAGGCGACCATACCACAGGAACCGGTTATTATGTTTACACGGAAGCTTCTGATCCCAATTATCCCAACAAAACCGCCCTCCTGGTCAGTCCGTTGTTCGATCTCAGCAACATGATCGATGTGGAAGTCCGTTTCTGGCACCATATGTATGGCACTGCAATGGGCAACCTTCACCTGGATGTTTATCACAACAGCCTGTGGGTTAACGACGTAATGACTGCCATATCGGGAAATCAGGGCAACCAGTGGCACGAACTGGTCCTTGATTTAACAGCTTATGCGGGTGAGCAGGTTAAGCTCCGGTTCAGGGGCATCACCGGCACGAACTACACAAGCGACATTGCCATTGACGACTTCTCCATCAGCGGCACTGCCGGGAACTTAAGTTCGCTGGATGTGAAAGCATTTCTGGAAGGCCCGTTCACAGGAACTGAAATGTACGGTATCCTCAACACTTATGGATATCTGCCGCTTTCACAGCCTTATAACCAGCCCCCCTGGAACTATGCCGGAACAGAAGCCGTAGCTGCCATCCCCAATGCTGATGTGGTGGACTGGATTTTGGTAGAACTCCGCGATGCCCCCGATGCGGCTTCGGCAGGCTCAGCCGCCATGGTGGCACGACAGGCTGCCTTCCTGCTGAACGACGGCTCTGTTGTTACACTTGACGGCTATTCTCTTCCCATATTCACCTGTTCGCCTGTGAACTCCCTGTTCGCTGTCATCTGGCACCGCAACCATCTCGGCATCATGTCGGCCAATCCCTTGTTGGAATCCGGGGGAATTTACAGCTATGATTTTACAACCGGAAGTGGTCAGGTTTATGGAGGAGGTAACGCACACAAGCAACTGGCGCCTGGCATCTGGGGGATGATTGGCGCCGATGGCAATACCGACGGACAGATCAACAACAGCGACAAAATTGATGTCTGGTCACCACAGGCCGGTTTGAATGGTTATCATTCAGGGGATTTCAACCTCGATGCCCAGGTGAACAACACCGACAAAAACGAACTGTGGACACCGAATACCGGATTGGGGGGACAGGTGCCTCAATAATAGCAGAAAGTTAAAAGTGGAAAGTTAAAAGTGGGGGTACTGAATATCGGTCGGTTGATATCTGTTATTTTTTAGCAATTGCGAATCAGGAATAGGCAGCTCGGCCGGTTTTGGGGGGGCTGCCAACGGTTCAGCCCCCGAACGTGGGCAATTATTCTTCAATAATCATACACCCTGTATCTTACACCCCAATTCGCCTTTTAAAATCCCCTTTTAACACCGGTATTAAAAAAATCCGTATATTTGACTTCTCATATTCTGAAAAGAAACCGATGAAAAAAATGTACGCAGTTTCGCTGTCAGTCCTTTTGGCCATCTTTGTTTTTCAGCTTGTGTTCGGACAGGCGACAAACGAAAAAAAACCCGGTGAAAAGACCGTTAATATCAAATCATTCATTCAAAACAAACAGCCTTCTTCTTACCAGGAATATATTGAATGCTTTCCTGGCGCTACTCTAAGCGTACCGTCAACTAATTTTTCCAACGCATATACCAGTTCGGCCGATCCGGCGGCAAACTACCTTGTAGCTACCCCGTATACACTCTCCGTAATGATAGTTGGCGGCCCACTCCGTTTTTGGGGTCTCAGGATGTATTACAACGGAGGTTGGGCAGAGTGTTTCGAGAATCCGATGGAGTTCGATATTTCTTTATGGAATGATGATGGCGGAAAACCGGGAACCGTACAGTACAGCCTCACAGCAAGCGCCACACCAACTGACATTGGTGAAACATTCGCCGGATTTCCTTTATGGCAGTGGGATGTTTATATACCATATATAACCTGGTTGCCTTGTGGTTGGATGTCCATTCAGTCCACAGCCAACAATTCCGACTGCTGGTTCCTCTGGGTGGATGCGCCTGACTGTACGACTATGGGAACAGGTCTGCAGTGGCATGATGGTGCATGGGGGCCCCTGGCTGATCCATGCCCGCTTGGGTTCTGCCTCAACGGAGGTGGGTGGCCTTATAACGATGTTGGGATTTTACAGATCAAAACTCCCTCCACAGGTGTGAACCTTGGTGTGGAAGCGGTAAAAGTTTCTGTTTCCAACTTTGGTGGTAATTCTGTGTCGAATATCCCGCTTTTCTACACGGTAAATGGTAGCGCCCCTGTCGTTGAGACATTTGCAGGTCCGCTTGCCGGAGCTACAAATGCAGACTATACATTTATGCAAACAGTTGACCTGTCCGCTCCAGGAACTTACATTATCAATGCTTGTACCGATCTCCCGGATGATACCAATGTTTCCAACGATTGTAAAAGTAAGCTTGTTGAAAACCAACCCCCTGTGCTCTGTGCGCCAACATATACCACAGGATGCAGTAACGGAGACGGCCTCACTTATTTCGATATAGACGGCCAATACCAGAATTATACCGGATGTGACAACAACACAGGCTATCCGGGCTGGAGCCAGTACCTGGATAAACTGGCAGTTCTAAATGTCTGGAACTTTGAATGTACTGCAATGTCAGGCTACTCAGATCAGGATCTGACCGTGTGGGTGGATTTTAATGATGATCTCACTTTTTCACCTGATGAGGTAATTATTGACTGCTTCAACCTTCCTTCTGCAGGGGTAGCTTATACAACTCAATTTACCATGCCTGCAGGCGCCCTGCCTTGTCAACATTTGCTAAGGGCCATGACCAACTGGCAACCCACCGATCCCTGCCCGTACAATCCGTGCGGCAGTTTCACCTATGGAGAAACCGAAGATTACATGGTCCTTATATTTCCAGCCTGTGTCGGAACACTTGAAGGCTATGTTTACAAAGAGGGTACTATTATCCCGGTGGAAGGTGCGACCATTGAAATGTTCAATAGTTCAGGGACAAGCAATGCCGGCGGTTTCTACCAGATCACCTATCTCCCTTGCTGCACAGGGCAGGCCACTGCCTCCCATCCGGATTACGGCAGCCAGACCATAACTGACCTTACTATCGGCACTGTAACCGTTCAGAACTTCGAACTCCCGTGGATCGGGATTACCACCGTTCCGGACACTGCAACGGGCTATAATGAATTGGTAGGCGAAAACCAGGTACTACAAACCGTCATGCTTATCCACAATCCCGGCACATGCGATCTTGTTTATGATATTACACTAACAGAGATTTCAAAAAGTAACGAATTCCTCAACTGGCTCTGGCTCGATCAATACCAGGGAACGGTCCCTGCCGGTGGAAACGACAACATTCAGGTTTTCTTCAGCGCTGTGGGCTATTCATCAGGAACGGTAAAAACCGCCCGGATGGATATCTGCACCAACACCCCCACTCCTGTAATGACGATGGATGTGGTAATGACTGTCGGCGCTCCCCCCTACTACTTCGTTGAAGGGTTTGTTATTGAATATAACACTATGACTCCTGTATCAGCCTGCATTGTAAACATTGACGGTGGAATTATGCCTCCCATGTCCACAACAACCAATTCATCAGGACATTATGAATTCAGTGGCCTTACCGGGGGTTATTATGAAGTTTCTGTAGCCGCAGGCTATCCTTGCTATTGTAATGATGTCTACTTTTTGATAGATACACTTACCGTACCTGTCAACCTTTATATCCTCTGTCCGGAAATAAGCGCTGATCCCCAGCAGTTGAATGTTGCAATAGTTCAGGGCCAGCAGAAAGAAGAAAATCTGCTGGTCTTTAATCCCGGAAGCTACGAATTGCAGTACACTTCCACTATCAATTTCATATCGGATCTGCCCGTCCACCCACCTTCAGGTTCAGTAAAAAATCTTCATGGCAACATAACTGCAACACAAACAGGCACTGATGAAAGCTGGCTTTCGATCACAGATAACTCCTCGGGTATAGTCCAACCCTTTAACCAGACGTCCGTTCAGATGGGATTACTGTTTGATGCTACCGGGTTACCTGCTGGCACGGTAAAAACTGCAGAAATCGTGATAAATTCAACAGCCCTGTCGAATCCATCGCTATCAGTCCCTGTGACAATGCACGTTTACGAAGGAAAACAACTCTCCCTGAAAGTGTTCCTCGAGGGGGCCTTTAACCCTGTTTCCGGGATCATGGACACTACGCTCAGCAACAGCGGACTGATTCCCCTGGCACAACCTTTCAATCCCAGCCTTCCGTATTACGGCAATTCCGCACCGGTGTGGTATTTCCAGGGCAACGAATCCGTGGCAGGCATCGGCAGCGGGGTCGTCGACTGGATACTCATTGAAATCAGGGATGCCGCAGATGTCCAGGGCGCCACTGCTGCAACCAAAGAACTCGAATTACCTGCATTCATTGTCAGCGACGGATCCGTCGTTTCCCTTGATTTCACAAGCAAACCGTTCGTTCCCGTAAGTATATCGCAAGGGATGTTCATCGTAATCCACCACCGCAACCATCTCAGCATCATCAATTCAGAGCCCATCCAGGAGCAGGGCGGGACATATACTTTCGATTACACCGCCGGCGGAACTTACGGAGGGCCTCTCGGGGCCAAAGAGGTGATACCGGGAGTCTGGGCCATGATGAGCGGCGACGGCAACGCCGACAGCCAGGTGAACAACGCTGACAAAGTCGATGTGTGGGCGGTGCACGCAGGAACGTCGGGATACTTTCCCGGCGATTTTAATCTGGATGCCCAGGTGAACAATACCGACAAAAACGAACTGTGGGCGCCGAATACGGGGCTGGGCGGGCAGGTACCGGAATAAAAACAGAAAGTGGAAAGTGGAAAGTTAAAAGTGGTCAACGTATTTCAGGCATTGACAGACATCATTCAGCAGCGGTATGGTTCAAAAATAGTCAACTGATCATGGGTTGACTGGAAAATGGACAACGGAAAATGGACAAATGCCGGACACCGATGGGTTAATTGCCTGTTGAACAGCCGAATAAGCTGAATAAAACCTTTCGATACCCAAACAACTTTTTTCCTCATGTCCATCATTTGTCCAACCCAGAAATTTGGAAACCCTCTTTTCCGAACCTACTTTTATCCTTTCAAATACAGACGAACATTAACATTGTATAATATTATGAAAAAGAGAACATTACCATTATTTCTTGCAATGATTTGTATTATATTGCAAACTTCCCTTTTTGCCCAAAAGGCAACACAACCCCCCGGCGCCGGCACTCCGGCCGATCCCTACCAGGTGTCTGACCTTGATCATCTTGCATGGATGATCCTGAACAGTGTGGCATGGGATAAACATTATGTCCAGACTGCCACTATCGATGCCGGCCCTGCAGCAACCTGGTACAGCGGGGCAGGATTTAAACCGATAGGGAATTATACCGTCGCATTCTCAGGAACCTACGATGGTCAGAATCATATTATCAGTAATCTGATAATAAACAGACCATACGAAACAGGTATCGGATTGTTCGGGAGAACCGTTTCACCTGCAGTGATAAAAAACTTACTGCTACAGGGAACTTCAATCTCGGCATCTTCCATGGCAGGAGGGCTTGCCGGGAGTTGCTCAGGTACAATGGTCGAAAACTGTTCCTCCTCCGGAAATGTATCCGGCGGAGGTAATCAGATAGGCGGCCTGACAGGGGAAATAAAGAATAGCTCCGTGGTTGAAAACTGCCATACTGAAGGGACTGTTGCCGGAAACTCACACATCGGGGGACTGATCGGATGGGTTAGGGGCGATTGTGAAGTTAAAACCAGTTACAGCGCCTGCAGTGTCACGGGCGTGCTCAATACGGGGGGGCTGGCTGGATACTGTTCCTATAACACTACAATTGGGCAATGCTATTTTTCGGGTAGCGTAAGCGGCTCTGACATGGTTGGGGGATTGGCAGGTTATACATTTGCAGATGTTTACATCACTAATTGTTACAATTACGGAGATGCCACAGGCGACAACATGATTGGCGGAATATGCGGGCGCTGCGATAGCCCGACGACCATAAACGCCTGTTACAGTGTGGGCAACATAAGCGGAAATATCCGTGTTGGGGGGCTGTGCGGGCTTAACTATACCGGAAGCATTATTAGCAACAGCTATAGCCATGCTAATGTTTTGGTCTTTACAGTGATGAGCTCACAGATGACTGGTGGTTTTATTGGTGCAAATCTTGGGGAAGTTAAGTATTGTTTCTCTACCGGATCTGTCACCTATCAGAATCAGGCCAACCCCACCAACAAAGGGTTTATCGGCTACAGTAGCAGCAATCTGTATACCTCCAATTTTTTTGACACCAACACTTCGGGCCAGTTAACGGGTACAGGAGCCACCCCTAAAACCACTGCCGAAATGAATATTTTTTCAACTTTCATTCTAACCGGTTGGGATTTTAAGGGGCTCGGCCCATCGGAAATCTGGAATATCGGCAATGAAAGGAACAACGGGTATCCTTACTTCGACTGGCAGTTTCCTTCCGATCCGTCGCTGGTGGAGCAACCGTTGGGTGCAGGTAGTGAAGCAGATCCGTATCAGATCCAGACATTTGCCAACCTGCTCTGGATTCCATTGAGTATGGGTTCGTGGGATAAACATTTTATGCAGACCGCAGACATCAATGCAACAATAAACGATGTACTGGAGTCGGGCTGGATACCTGTCGGCAATTCAACCACTCCGTTTACAGGAAGCTACAACGGGCAGGGAAATAGTATCAATGGCCTTTGGATTATCAGTAATGATAACAATGTAGGGTTTTTTGGCAATATCAGTGGTGCAGTGATAAAAAAAGTGGCTCTTACGGATGTTGATATTACCGGGGGGCTGTCTGTCGGATCTGTCGCAGGCCATGCCGACAATTCGTCCATAACTGAGTGTGCATGCAGCGGAACCATTTACGGATCAGACTTAACCGGGGGAATCGCTGGCGATATTTCCAATAATTCCACCATTTCCAATTGTTACAGCAGGAACGATGTACACAGGCTCTCCGGTGAAACCGGCGTTGACTTCGGGGCATTCTGCGGTGCAATCTCCTCCTCATTGATTGAATATTCATACACCGCGGGATCGGTATTTTATATCGACAGCACAAATCCGTCTGACAAGGGATTCGTTGGCTCGGAAGTTACTCCGGCATATACCTCCAACTTCTGGGATGCTGATATATCAAACCAGTTAACCGCTTTGGGAGCCACAGCCAATACCACACCTGAAATGAAGGATTACCAGACCTTCACAGCCGCCGGATGGGACTTCAAATCAGTAGGCCCGCTTGGAATATGGAACATCGGCAATCTCAGGAATGATGGTTATCCTTACCTTTCCTGCCAATACCCTTCGGATCCCGGATTTTTCGACCCGCCTGCAGGTTCCGGAACGGCTGAGGATCCCTTCCGGATTATCGACCTGCCTGATCTGAAATGGATAACGGAAAACAAAAGTGCGTGGGATAAGCATTTTATCCAACTTGCCGATATCGATGCTTCCGAAACAGCAGGCTGGAACGGGGGCGCCGGATTTTCAAAAATCGGATATGGAGAATGGATTTCATTGGCTTTCTATGGAACCTATGACGGAATGTACCATACAATAAACGGACTGACAATCAACCAGCCTGATTCAAACTATGTTGGCATGTTCGGTTGTTTGCGGGGCTCCGCAAGGGTCAGCAACCTTCGTCTTATCAATACTCACATTACCGGTTATGATTATTCGGGATCTCTCATTGGCGGGGTGATGCTCACTTCTCAGGACACAGCAGTTATCAATTGTTTCTCAGGAGGGAATGTAACAGCCCACATGGGCGCCGGCGTCCTCGCCGGTTTTGCAGGCAATGCTTACATTATTAACTGTCATTCTTCCGGGTCGGTCACAACCACAGGAGGATCCACAGGTGGATTAACAGGCATTCTATACAATTCAGCGGCTGCTCAACAGTGTTACAGTTCGGCAGATGTGACAGATTCCGGCAGCAACTCAGGCGGCCTGGTCGGGAGGACAGATGCAAACTGTATGATCCGGAACTGCTTTAGCGCCGGCCAGGTGAATGGTTATGAGTTGGTAGGGGGCCTGACAGGAAAAAGTAATTCCGGAAGCGTGATAATGAACTGTTATAGCGCCGGCTATGTTTCAGGAACTTCGGGAGTTGGCGGTTTCCTCGGATCCCTTTCCGGCGGAACAGTCACCGGTTGTTTCTGGGATACCGAAACATCAGGGCAGGCAACCAGCGCGGCAGGTACAGGTCTGCCGACTGCCGCCATGAAAACTGAAAGTACCTTTACCAACGCCGGCTGGGATTTTGCGCACGAATATCCGAACGGAACCAATGATTACTGGGTGATTGAAGGCACAGCCAACAACGGCTACCCCATCCTCGGTTCATGGATGCTGGCAAACATTTCAACGGAGGAAGTGACAAATATCGCCACAACAAGTGCAAACTGTGGTGGCAACGTGGAGGCAGAAGGTCTCTTTTCTACGGTTTCAGCCAGAGGTGTTGTCTGGGGGACGGCAGAAAATCCCACCCTGCAGGCATGTGAAGGGTTCACAAGCGACGGAACGGGAACAGGTACTTTTTCAAGCGTTCTGACAGGTCTCTCGGATGGAACCCTTTACTATGTAAGGGCCTATGCCACCAATAATACCGGAACATCTTACGGGGAGCAAAAATCCTTCACAACACTTTTCACACCCCCTGGCAATGCTTTGTACTTCAACGGCTCAAATGAATATGTTGCTGCCAACAGCGTCTGCCAGGCGCTCAACAACGCTGCCGCCCTGACACTGGAATGCTGGATCAATACAACCTTTGGTATGGATCCAAATCCTTACTTTCTTGCTTTTAACGGTATCATGGGCACAAACAGTATTCAACTGGGAACAAGTTCCGATCATAAACTCAAACTTTATACCGGTTCAACAACTCTATATGGCAATACTGTCATCCTGCCCGGAGTATGGTACCACGTGGCGCTCACCATAGAGGCCAACAATGATGCCGTTGCCTACCTGAATGGTAATGATGAGATAATAACCAACATTGTCGCGAGACCACCCTTTATAGGGAAATTCTCCATCGGACAGGAGTGGGACAATGACAATCCTTCAAGCTTCTATCAGGGAATGGTGGATGAGGTACGTATCTGGAACCTCGCCCGCACCCAGCAGCAATTGCAGGAAAACCAGAATAACATCATCGACACCATTCCACCGGAGCTTGTCGCATACTTTAAGTTTGATGAGTTATCTGGGTCTGTACTGCCGGATGTTACCGGGAACGGAAATAACGGAACGCTGGTGAACATGGGAAATGAAAACTGGGTTGAATCGGGGTGGTCTTACGGCGCTCCTTATCTGACAACGGAAATGGTATATAATATTGTCCCTGAATCGGCCTGGTGCGGGGGCAATGTGATAAGCGAGGGCAACAGCCCGGTAACTGCGAGAGGAATTGTGTGGGGTATCTCTGAAAATCCCGAATTAACGAACTGCCTTGGGCAAAATTCCACAGGGTCGGGCCCCGGCCCTTACACAAATTACATCTATGGCCTGTCACCCTTCAATACTTACCATGTCAGAGCTTATGCACACAATTCAACCGATACTTCATACGGCATCAACCGGACATTCACCACGGCGATGATCCCTCCCGGCAAAGCCCTTGACTTTGACGGTGTTAATGATTATGTCAGTTGTGGTACTGGACCGGTCATTACAGGCGCTCAGCCGCGTACAATAGAAGCCTGGGCATACACCCGCGCATTTAATATCGGAGGGATATTCCAGGCAGGTGCAACCGGCGCTAACAACGGGGATTTCTCTTTGAGAACCACAAACGTGGATGAATCATGGAGGATAAATCTCTGGGGGTCGGAAGACATTGATGTGAACCTCCCCGGCAGCAAAAATTCATGGCACCACTACTGTATCGCCTATGACGGAATGAACCTGAAATTCTATTATGACGGTAATTTAGTGGCAGAAAGTGATCCCAGCCTCAATACACTAACCGACAATTTTCGAATCGGGATATGGCAAACGTATGAATTCAATGGAATGATCGATGAGGTGCGGGTCTGGAATACAGCCCGGACACAGCAGGAGATACAGGAAAATGTGTACAAGGTCATCACCAATCCTCCTGCAGAACTGATTGCATACTACCGGTTTGACCGGCTCGAAGGGAATGCACTGCCCGATTACACTGCGAATGGAAACGACGGAACCCTGTATAATATGGATAATTCCGACTGGGTAGATGCAGGCTGGCCATTTGGCGTTCCTTTTGTATCCACTTCTCCCTTAACAGATTTTTCTTATCACTTCATGACCGGTGGCGGGAATGTGGTCAGCAACGGAAGCTACACTGTTTCTGCCAAAGGTGTGGTCTGGGATATTTCCGGTCTGCCGGTACTGGGGTCATGCCTCGGATCGACCCATGACGGAGGCAATGTGGGTTCTTTTACCAGCAATATCACCGGCCTTTCCGAAGGCACAGGCTACTATGTGAGGGCTTATGCCATCAATTCGATCGATACGAGTTACGGCCTGACCCGCTTCTATGCAACAGGCATTCGGGCGCCTTCCAACACCCTTGATTTTGATGGCAATAACGATTATGTTACCATTGAAAATGAAGAGGCTTTTGATTTCACTAACGCCATGACCCTTGAGGCCTGGATCAGGGTGGGGTCATTGACCAAAACCTGGCAGGCCATTATTACCAAAGGCGACAACGCCTGGAGGCTGCAGCGATACAATAACACAAATTTCCTGGATTTTGGCACCGACGGGCTTACGAATGAAGACCTTCAGGGAACAATCAATGTAAATGACGGAAAATGGCACCACGTGGCTGTTGTTTACGATGGCTCTGCCAAATACCTTTATGTGGATGGCAGACTGGATAACATGGCTGTCGCCACCGGCTCCATTGCTGTAAATGACTATCCGGTTTGTTTCGGGGAAAATCCGGAAACGACAGGCAGACATTTCGATGGCAATATCGACGAGGTCAGGATATGGAATACAGCCCTCGATTCCATCACCATCCGCGAACACATGCACCTCAGCCTGGCTGGTGATGAATCCGGTTTGACCGGTTACTGGCAGTTCAATGAAAACACAGGGGCAGAACTGCATGATTTTCTGAATAATAATCATGGCTCCCTGGTGAATATGACCTCCCCCGGATGCTGGGTACAGTCCGCCATACCTCTTGGGGGAGGTATCAGCGATACACGGACGGAAGAACCCGGAACAGTTGAATATACCGGAACCGGTATTACAATGACATATATTGCACAAAACGGCGCCTCCGTTACGGTGAGCAGGATCGATACCCTTCCCAATGTCCTTTCCTGTACCGGCGCCGATACCCTTTTATCAGGCCGGTACTGGGCGGTTAACCGCTACGGGACAGGCGCTTTCGATGCAGATATGAAGTTTTACCTCAGTGACGACCTGGTTCAAAACGATGAGCAAAATCCCGGCAACGTGAAGCTGTTTACCCGTCCTTCCAATTCCGATGAAGCATGGTCATTGGTGAAATCAGCCGGTGAAGTGAATGCAGAGGAGGATTATGCCGTATTCAACAACATCACAGTATCCGGACAGTTCATTATCGGAAGAGACAATTATCCTGACATTTCGTTTACCCCGCCCAGCCTGGATTTTTCTTTTGTCCCGGCCGGCGACTCCTCCTCGCTCCTCCTCAACATTAACAACATAGGTACCGACACCCTTTTTGTCACCGGTATGGTAATCAATCATCCCGTTTTCAGCGCCTCCCCGGTTACTGGAAGCATCCTCCCCTATTGCTCTCTGGTTGTGGATGTGAAATTCAAACCCCTTGAAGAAATCTTTTACAACGATACCCTTTGGGTGCATTCAAACGATGCCGACGAACCCGTGGCCTTCGTCGAACTTGGCGGTTATTCGGTGCGCCCCTCCGTTTCGTTGCTTGAGCTCCCATTGGGTTATAGCTTTGTGGAGGGCAATTTCAATTCCATCGATATAGGCTCCAATGCTTATCCATGCTTTACCGATCTGGACCACGACGGTCTTGTTGATCTGATCATCGGAAGTAATAACCAGGGAATCAGCCATTATGAGCAGCAATCGGAATCTTCATTCATCTTCGACCTTGTGTCGCAAAATGTAAGCGGCGTCAATGCCGGGTTTAATTCTACCCCAACGATTACCGATATCGATAACGACGGGTTGCTCGACCTGGTCTTCGGTCAAACCGGCGGAAACCTGAAACATTATGAACAGCAATCAGAAAACTCCCTTGTATTCACTTTGATGAATGAATATTTCAATGGAATCAATGCAGGCCTGTTCTCCACACCTGTTTTCACGGATATTGAAGGCGACGGGCTTCTGGATCTTATGGTCGGAAACAATGACGGAACAATACACCATTACAAACAGCAACAGGCGAATTCCAATACATTCACACTGATTACCAACAATTTCAATTCAATAGATGTGGGAGTGCGCTCTGCCCCTTCGTTCACGGATTTCGATGCTGACGGGCTGCCGGACATGATCATCGGAGAAACGGATGGAAATCTGAACCATTATGAACAGCAGGCGCCCAGCTCTGTCCTGTTCAATCTGATCACCGAATACTTTAATTCCATTGATGTCGGACTTGTATCAAATCCCACATTTACTGATCTGAACGGAGATTATCTGCCCGATCTGTTCATCGGGGAAAGCGACGGAACAATTAACCGTTTCGAACAAACAAAGGTGGATGAGATTGCCTTCGGCAATGTAAAGATTGGCCAGGCAGTTACCCATACCTATTTTCTCAGGGCAGACAATATTCCCGGCAACATGGAGCTGCAATCAGGCCATAACGATTTCACAGTTTCGCTTGATGAAAACGCCGGGTTTATGCAAAATATAGTCATTAATACGACAGAAAACTGCATTTACGATACGGTGTTTATACGGTTCCAGCCCGGTTCCGAAATGACATATTACGACACTTTATTCCATATAGCAGAAGGATGTGATACCACCTGCCTTGTTCTGACAGGAAATGGCTACTTCAGAGCCGCCAATTATCCGGGCGATGCCCTTGCTTTTGATGGTTTTTCTGAATATGTCGATTGTCCGGGCGATATTCAGGTCACCGGAAATGCTCCCCGTACCATTGCAGTATGGGCGCATGCCGAGAGTTTCAATCAGGGGGGTATTTTCCAGGCCGGGCCTACAGGTTCCGCCAACCAGGATTTTTCACTGCGGACAACAACCACCGATGAGCTCTGGAGAATGCAATTCTGGGGGACTGACCTCGATGTTACCCTTCCGGGAAGTAAAAATGCCTGGCATCATTACTGCCTCGCTTACGATGGAGATACTGCAAGGCTCTATTATGATGGTAAATGTGCAGCCTATCTTCCTGTTAACCTCAACACAGGACAGAGCGATATCTGGTTTGGCAGGTGGCAGTCCTACTTCTTCAAAGGAAAAATTGATGAGGTAAGCTTATGGAATTATGCACTTGATTCCATTGAAATCCGGGAAAACATTCATCTGAACCTGGCCGTAAACGAACCGGGTCTGCTTGGATACTGGCAGTTCAATGAGGGCAGCGGCAACACATTGTATAACCTGGCAGGTGGGGCGAACGGCGCGCTCATCAATATGGAAAACTCCGACTGGGTGGTTTCCACAATACCTTTCGGAGGAGGAACAGCCAGTTCACAAACAGAAACCGGCGGTCTGGTTGATTTCACAGGAACAGGTCTTACAATGAACTTCGTTTCTCATACAGGAGCGGCCATTACCGTCGCCAGGATCGACACCCTTCCCAATATGAATCCTGTTGGAACAGATTCGGTGTTTGAAGCCCAGTACTGGGTGGTAAACCGTTACGGAACGGGCAACTACAATGCGAATATGACATTTACCGTTGCGGAAGACCTCACAACCGGCGACCAGAACACACCTTCCATCATAAGCCTGTACCGGCGTGGTAACACTGCTGATACCAACTGGGCCTTCCTGGCTTCGGCAGGTTCAGTGAATGCGGCCACTAACCAGGCTACCTTCAACGGGGTGACGGTTTCGGGGCAGTTTATCCTTGCAAGGGAAGCAGAACCGGCAGGCATCCGGCTCGACCTTATTGTCATGCTCGAAGGCCCGTTCAACGGCTCTGAGATGAACGCCACGCTCAACTCCGGCGGCTATCTGCCCTTGTCGCAACCCTATAATTCCGCTCCCTGGAATTATGCCGGAACCGAGGCAGTTGCCACCATTCCCAATGCCGATGTGGTGGACTGGATTTTGGTGGAACTTCGCGATGCCCCCGACGCGGCTTCGGCAGGCTCAGCCGCCATCGTGGCACGGCAGGCTGCCTTCCTGCTCAAAGATGGCTCTGTTGTGAGCGTCAACGGCTCGTCTCTTCCCATATTTTTCTATTCACCTGTGCACTCCCTGTTCACCGTCATCTGGCACCGCAACTCCATAGGGGTGATGTCTGCCAACGCACTTACAGAGGCCGGTGGAGTGTACACCTGGGATTTCACCACTGCTGCAGGGCAGGCTTATGGTGGCGGCAACGCCCATAAGGAGCTTGCCCCCGGTATCTGGGGGTTGGCCGGCGCCGACGGAAATGCCGACGGTCAGGTGAACAACGGCGACAAGATAGATGTCTGGTCAATGCAGGCTGGAACAGGAGGCTACAAATCAGGCGACTTTAACTTAGACGCCCAGGTGAACAACGGCGACAAAAACGATGTATGGGTGCCGAATACGGGGTTGGGTGGACAGGTTCCCGACTACGTCCCGCAGGGCGGGACTCCGTCAGACAAGCCCGACTCCGGTTACAAATGCCAGGTGCCTGATTAGATGATTAGTAAATAACAGATTGATTGACAATTGATAATTGGTAAATGAGAAACCGGCAATGGAACATGGAAAGCTGTTGAACCCTTTGAATGGGTTAATGGGTTGAAACGGTTGAAGTAGTTGGTTCAGGAAAATATTATTCACCCTTTTCAGTGGATTGGGGGTCTATAGGTTGAAACAGTTAAATCAGAATTTCATCCTAAAAGCCACATTGCATGCCTTTCTTCCCGGCAGGTTTTGCTAACCTATGCCATCAAACATCTTACTTTTCTTACACTCTGCCAAAATTAAGAGTTGTAAGGTACAGGCCGGAACATGCCCTGAACAGATTGCATCCTGAAAAGGTTTTCTTTAGTTTTGCAAAAAGAAATTTACCTTGGACAATTCATATATAAAAAGGTTCATCAATTTCCATTGCTCCGACAAGGTGAAAAAACGGGGGGCTGATATCCACAAAAACAATGGAATAATTGAAGCCATAGTTGATGTAAAATCGGGTGAGGCCTCCTTTACGGTGCAGGGAAGCTCCCGCTACAAAGTGAAAATATCCGGTTTTACGGGTCAGAATATTAAAACCTCCTGTTCCTGCCCGTTTACATGGGGTGAGATTTGCAAGCATACTGTGGCCGCATTGCTTTACCTGAAAAATGAAGATTATCTTCATAAACAACCTTCACATATCAAGGAAAAACCTGCTCCAAAACCAAAACAACGAAGAGCAAATGAACCTTACCCGGTCAGCGCTTACAAAAACCTGACGCATGAATTTGTTATGGAAAACCTGGCCCCGGCTCAGAAATCTTATCTGGCTTACATGGACTTTGTCATTTTAACGGCTTCATTGTCAGATACAAAATTGGTTTTCCAGGTACTCGAAAAATATGGATATTATGCATCTAAAGTCGAGCTGGAATTTGAAGGCGGCATGGTTTACAGCAAATCAGATAATTCTAAAATTACCGGAAAACTGAGCTTTGAGGAGGCCTTTGTACTGAAAAGTATTGCGGGGTCAGGCATGCCCGATTTTCTGGATTTTTGGTTCGGCAACAGGAAACAATTGTACAAACAACAATTTGTCAAAGATTACGGATTAAGTGAAAAAGAGGTTTTTGACGATTATTTTACTCTTGAATTTTCAATCGGAAAAGGGATCTATGTAACGGCAAGGCAAAAAGCCCTTGGTATTATTCCGCTTTGTAATGATTTTTATCATCCCTACATGGATTTGATAAAGAAGTTCGGGGAAGATGCCGGGCATGAAGTCAATTTGTCAGTGAAGCAACACCGGTCGGCAGGTTTTGTTCTGCGCCTGGTTGACGCCGGCCGGGAAAAACGGTTTTATGAAATATATGCCATCAAAGGAAAAGCGGGCAAGGATGGCAGCAGGCTGGTTTCACATATCGGGCCTGCAGACAGTGTTCCTGTTTCGGAAAGCCTTTGTTTGACCGAAAACCAGGAAAACCTGATGGATTGCATAAACCTGTTGAAAAACAATGAGGTACATAACGGTGTGAGCCTGGCAATCTGGAAAAAGGTTTTTAAGTATCTGGACAAAGAGCAATTCGTGTTCTTTTCATATTTGCCCGCGTTGCAGGTGAGAAAGATGGATTTGCATGAAATCAACATAAGCCCCCATGAGATTGATCTTGAATTTGTTGTGAGGGAAACAAAGCAATTTACCGAACTGCATCCCAGGCTGATTGCAGGAGATAATAAATACAGTATTGACGATCTTGACCGGGATAAATCTGTTTTCACCCATTCGTTTATTAATAAAACCCTGTATGTCAACGCTTCGATCAAGGTGTGCGATTTCCTGGCAAATTATGTTGATACGATCAAATTGCCAAAAGGCCACATGGATGTTTTCTTTGGCAGGGTGATAAAACCCTTGTCGGGGATATGGAATTTTGATTTCGGAGCTTCCGGCGATTTTTCGGTAGAGAAGATCAGGCTTTTGCCCCTTAAAAAGCAGGTTTATCTGTCGGAGTCAAACGATTTCATTGTTATCAGACCCCAGGTTGTTTATGATCATGATATCACCTGCGTTTTAAACGATTCTTCAAACATTCTCGAGATGAAAGACAATACCCTGTTTGAGTTTCAAAGGGATATTGATTTTGAAAAGAATTTTGCCGGATACCTTGTAAGCTTACACCCTGAATTTCAAACACAAAACAATGACAATGTCCTTTATTTGTCGTTCGGTCAACTGATGGAGGATAATTGGTTTTTTGATTTCTTTGATAAGCTGCAAAAAGAGGATGTAGGGATTTTTGGATTGAAGGATTTGAAGAAATTCCGCTATTCACCCTATCAGGCAAATGTTAATACAGGGATAAAATCCGGTCAGGACTGGTTTGAAGTGAACATAGAAGTCAGCTTTGGCGATAACATTGTGAGTTTAAAGGATTTAAAAAGAGCAATAATAAAAAAACAAAAATACATCCAATTAAGCGACGGTACGGTTGGCATTTTACCTGAAAAATGGTTGGCAAAGCTGGAGCAATATTTCAGGAATGGGGAAATAAAAAAAGATAAGCTGAATATCTCAAAGCTGAGGTATTCCATTATAGATGATCTGTTTGAAGATATTGACAATGAAAAGATCCTGGAAGAAATAGCCCGTAAAAGGCAGGAACTGAAAGAAATCGGCCGGATCGAATCTGTTGCCGTGCCAAAGGCCATCAGGGCGAAATTGCGGGATTACCAGAAAGAGGGGCTGAACTGGCTGCATTTCCTTGATAAATTGAAATGGGGAGGCATTCTGGCCGACGATATGGGACTGGGAAAAACCCTTCAGGTCCTTACCTTCATTCAAAAGATGAAAAATGCAGGCGCCGGGCCGAGTCTCGTGGTTGCACCCACAACATTGCTTTTTAACTGGGAGAATGAATTGCGCAAGTTTGCCCCGCAACTCACCGCATTGTTTTATTATGGCTTGCAAAGGGAAAAAGATACTTCGTATTTTTCCGGATATGATCTGGTCTTCACAACTTACGGCTTGATTGTCAGAGATATAGAATTACTTCAGTCTTTTGAATTCCATTATATTATCCTGGATGAATCACAGGCCATTAAAAATCCCGGCTCTCAAAGGTTCAAAGCCGTTAACCTGCTTAAAGCCTTCAACAAACTGGCCCTTACCGGAACACCGGTTGAAAACAGCACATTTGACCTGTATGCCCAGATGACTTTTCTAAACCCGGGCTTTTTCGGCACATTGAAGTCATTCAGGGAGAATTATTCCAATGCCATTGATAAAGAAGGGAGTGTCGCCGTAGCAGCGGAGTTGCAGAAAATGATCAACCCATTTATACTCAGGCGTACTAAAGAGCAGGTGGCACGGGAACTCCCGCCAAAAACGGAGGATATTATCTATTGTGAGATGGATGGCGAACAGCGGAGGATTTATGATGCTTACCGGAATGAATACCGTGACATGCTGTTGAAAAAAATTAGCCAGGATGGCCTGGCAAAATCAAAAATGTTTGTCCTTGAAGGATTGCTTAAATTGAGGCAGATTTGCAATTCACCGGCCTTGCTGAACGATGATGATATTGATTCCGGTGAGTCAGTTAAAATTAAGGAACTGATCAGGTATATTTCCGGTAAAACCGCCAGGCACAAGATACTCGTGTTTTCGCAGTTCGTGAGTATGCTTGGACTTATCCGGGAAAAACTCGAAGCGAATAAAATCGACTATGCGTATCTTGATGGACAAAGTACGGCCCAACAAAGGAAAATCAGCGTCAACAATTTCCAGGGAAATGAAAACCTGAGGGTCTTTCTTATCAGCCTGAAAGCCGGTGGCCTGGGATTGAACCTTACCGCTGCCGATTATGTCTTTCTGGTAGATCCCTGGTGGAATCCGGCAGTGGAGGAGCAGGCCATCGACCGGTGTTACCGCATCGGGCAGGATAAAAAAGTATTCGCTTACAGGATGATATGTAAAAATACCATTGAAGAAAAAATCCAAAGCTTGCAGCAGAAAAAGCGAAAGATCGCCAGTGACATAATCAGGGTGGATGAAGAAAGCATTGTTAGCGGACTGAAACTTAAGGATATAAAAGAGTTGTTCGGTTGATGAAACAATATCCGGCGGCAATGCCGGCAGCCAGATCAACAACGGCGGCAAAAACGAACTGTGGGCGCCGGATACGGGGATGGGGGGGCAGGTTCCGGAATAATAGCAGAAAGTGGAAAGTGGAAAGTTAAAAAGTGTTGATGCCTGAATGGTGTAACCCTCCGGTATGATACACTCCAGCCCAGGCATTATTCTGCCATAGCTTTGCGCAAAAATTTTCGTCATGGGCAAGGCAGAAAAAGAACAGCACTACAGGGAGATGATATCTATAATCAGGGAGTGGGAGTCGGGTGGCACAACCCAGGTTCAATATTCCACCAAACACGGGCTTAAACCCCCGGTGTTTTATTACTGGCTGAAAAGATACCGGCAGGACACATCTCCGGGAGGATTTGTTCCGGTTCAGGTTGTCAAGGGGAAGAGATCACCGAGGTACTGGAATATACACCGGGAAAGTTATTCGTGAACCGGTATATCCGACCCAAATACAAATTGCCGGAAGATAAGGGCATCGTGATCGGCAACCTTCCTTCGCTTCCCATCCCGCGTGGCAATGTCGGACCGGATCTGCTGGCCCATATCACCGTGAGCAAGTTTGTTGACCACCTTCCATTCTACCGCCAGGCACAGCAGTTCAGGCGGGAAGGGATTCAGTTATCCGAATCGACCCCGGGAGGCATATGCGTCAACTTATCAAGAGTATCTATTTGGACAACAGTGATTTGCTTTTGTTTAATCGTTTTAGGACGTAAGTATTTCTGTCTTCAATTAGCCATTCCATTTCTTCGCCCTTTTCAATTTGCCCTGCTTCTGCTACTGCAGCCGGAAAATTTACATAGAATGACTTGGTTTTTCCTCTTTCAACCCTTTGTATTTTAACTTTTGATCCCATTTTTTTTTGTTTATTATTAATAGTATATATACTATTGCAAAACAAATAAAAATCTCATTATCATGTCAAAAAAACGCCTCCCATTGCAACTTTTTTGAAATGATTCAATCATTTGAAATTAGCCAAGTTAAAATCACACAATGGGCAAAAGAGCTGGGACTCGTAAAGCGTGGTTCTGCGAAATTTGATCCAGCGGAATTTCTTGCTGTGCTCTGCCTCAAATCACAGGTTGGCTCGCCAAGCTACAATGACTTGGCAGCAAAGATTGAGGCAACCTGTGGAATATCAATAAGTAAACAGGCAATATGAAAACGTGTAAATGATTCCTGTGTGTTATTTTTACAGGCCATATTGGCCAGATTGATAAAACACAATTTTCCCCGGCAACAAATCGATGTCATTTCCAAAACCAGCAATTACAAGAGAATCCTCTTGCAAGACAGCGCAATTATCAAGGTTCCAAAAAAGCTATTCGAGAAATTCTCTGGTGTTTCAAATAGCCATAGTACTGTGTGCAATAATAGGGTACAGTGTGTTTACGAGGTGATTTCGGGTAAGTTTATTGATTTTTCAATTGATCCTTACAGTAAAAACGACCTTTTGTCTGCACCCGGGTTGCAAATCGGCAAATGTGATCTTGTCTTGAGGGACCGGGGGTACAGTACTAATGGAGAGATCGAACGTCATGTAAGCTGCGGAGCTGACTGCATTTATCGTCATAAAATGAAGTCTGTTTATCTCAACCCTGAATCCGCAAAACCCATTGATCTGTTGAAAGTGCTCAGAAAAAACAGTCGAATTGATATGGTAGTTTGTCTTAACAATAAGGAAAGAACTCAAGTCAGGCTACTGGCTGAGCCTGTCAGTGATCAGATTGCCAATAAACGTAGACGAAAGGCTAAAAGTGAAATCAAAGGACATAATCCATGCGAGGAGTTGCTTGAGCTAATGGGTTACACGATTTTTATTACAACTATAATGGACACCAAAGTTGATCTTGGTCAAATTATTAAAATATATGGCCTGAGATGGAAAATCGAAATCATCTTCAAAATTTGGAAAAGCCACCTTAGTTTTGATGAAGTCCACAACGTCTCCCACAAACAATTGTGGGTGCTTTTGCTAGCCAGGTTCATTATGATACTGATGTATACTCATCTGATGTATATCCCATACTTTCATGAAGTGCACAAATATTGCGGCAGATATCTGAGCATGATGAAATTTATAACATATCTCACCAATAACCCGGAAAAAATCACCAGCCTGTTATCAGGGCTCATGAATCGAAAGGACAAAAACAAATTACTCAATCTATTGAACCCTTCCAGGGTTCCTTCATGCTTTTACCACATTTTACCCCGCACTTCGTGAGGGGCTATTCGGATTAAATCCCTTCAGGATTTTTCGTCCCTATCAATTTTTGCAAAGTCCAATCGTGTGGTTAAACTACCCCTAACAAAGCAAATCTGCCTCAAAAGCAAAGATTTCAAGCTAAGAGCAAAGATTTATATTATTGATTACCTTCTAATTAGCTTTGCGCAATTTGTGCCACTGTATATCCAGGAGAAATGTGGCAATTCTATGAAATATTAGAATCAATTCTAAAAATAAGT
>JAFGME010000297.1 GCA_016927695.1 Bacteroidales bacterium | reverse complement strand
TTTCATTAAAAACGAATTTGCCGCAGCATGCCTCAGGGCGGAAGTGCAATGGAGTATTGCAGATTATATCCCGGGCGCCCTGTTGCTTTCCGGCGGGGTGATTTTCATCCTGTTTGCCGCCCGGAAGATGAAAACGGCCGTTATTTCATTATTTATCTCTGCGTTGCTGGCCGTCAACCTGTCGGCCCTTCTTCTGGCGCCCAAAGCCGGGCAGTTTGTCCAGCGCGCTGCCATTGATTTTTACAGGGCACACAGCAACGGGGCTTCTTACGTTAAACCGTTAGGGTTTAAAAGCTATGCTTACCTGTTCTATACCAACAAACAGAAGCCTGAAAATCCAAATCATAACAACAAGGATTGGCTGCTCCATGGAGCTGTCGATAAGCCGGTTTATTTTGTGGTAAGGGTCACCGAAGCCCGGCAGCATGAAGAGTGGTTCCCCGATTTCATCCGTTTGTATGAGAAAAACGGCTTTGTCTTTTACCTGAGGGAAATGCCGGAAAAGCAACCCCAATGATCCGGTGATGGATGCCGATTGATTTTTTGAAGAAACCTTGCTTTCTTAATGAACAATTTGTAATTTTACGTGTTCTTTTTCAGGAAACATTCTTATTTAGGAATTAATTTTATATGTATACCGTTGAAATGAGACAATTGCTGGTGCAGAGGGGTATGAGGGTTACACCCCAGAGGCTGGCCGTGCTTGAGGCTTTTGCTGTTCTTAAGAAACATCCCACTGCAGAGCAGGTGACCCGTTTCGTGAGAGACAAAAACCCTCACATAGCGACCGGCACAGTGTACAAGATACTGGAAACTTTCACCGACAGGGGCATCCTGGCAAAAGTGAAAACCGACAAGGACCACATGAGGTATGATGCCATCCATGAAAAACATCACCATTTGTACTGCCTTGAGTCAGACCGGATTGAGGATTATTTTGATGATGAATTGAATGAACTGTTGCATAACTATTTCGCAGACAACAATATACCCGGATTTGAAATACAGGATATCAACCTTCAGATCATCGGGAAGTTTGAGCATCCCGGCGGGTAAAGCGCCCGCTTTTAATTTCAAAAAGCATTATGAATAAACACATTTTAAACAAAAATTTACTGACATGAAAGAGAAAAGTATTGAATTATTGAACAAGGCAGTAGCCGATGAACTTACCGCTGTGCATCAGTATATGTATTTTCATTTTCACTGCGACGATCAGGGATACGACCTGCTTGCCGGCCTGTTTAAGAGGACCGCCATTGAAGAGATGCTTCACATTGAGATGATCGCAGAGAGAATTCTTTTCCTGAAGGGGGAAGTGGAACTTACTGCATCCGAAGAGGTAAAGAAAATCAATGATGTGAAAAAGATGCTCGAGATGGCAAGGGAGATGGAAGACAGCAGTGTCAGGGATTATAATTTGTGGGCCAACGAATGTGCCGCCAATGCCGACTCGGTGTCGAAGAAGCTTTTTGAAGCCCTGGTGGCAGACGAAGAACGCCATTTTGACCAGTACGATGTAGAGATGGAAAACCTGGAGAAATTCGGCGACAATTACCTCGCCCTTCAGTCCATCGAAAGGAGTAAAAATATTTCAAGTCAAACAACTAAGTAACAATCATTTTAAAACTTTACAACAATGGAAGAAAATATGGAAAAGGCTGTGGCTATGCCACGGATCGGAGATGCAGCGCCGAAGTTCAAGGCTGTAACAACACAGGGTGACATTAATTTCCCGGATGATTATTCAGGGAAATGGGTGATCCTTTTCAGTCACCCGGCAGATTTTACGCCGGTTTGTACCTCTGAATTCATGACCTTTGCAAACATGGAGCCACAGTTTGAGCAGGCCAACTGCAAGCTGGTGGGCCTTTCGGTTGACGGACTTTACAGCCATATAGCCTGGCTCCGCACCATCAAGGAAAAGATAGAATACAAGGGGATGAAGGATGTTGAGGTGAAGTTCCCCCTCATTGAAGATATCACTATGGAAGTAGCTTCAAAGTACGGTATGATGCAGCCCGGCGAAAGCAACACCAAAGCCGTAAGGGCCGTATTCTTCATCGATCCCAAAGGGATCATCCGCACTATCATTTATTATCCGCTCAGCCTCGGACGTAACTTTGATGAGCTGTACAGGGCGCTGATCGCTCTTCAGACCGCTGATAAGTTCTCGGTGGCCACACCGGCCGACTGGCGTCCGGGTGACGATGTGATCGTTCCTCCCGCCGGTTCATGCGGTAGTGCAAAAGACCGTATGGAAAGTAAAAATGAGGATATGCATTGTTACGACTGGTTCTTCTGCACCAAAAAGCTTGATAAGCAAAAGGTGCTGGACGCCATCCTGAAAAAATAGGATTTGTATTTTAATTGCGGAGGCTGCTGAAAAGTCATCATGATTTTTCTGTCAGCCTTTTTTTTTGAATAGCGGTTTCGGTTATTATGACCTGAATTTTATATCTTTGGCAGGTCATTGGGTTATCATCAGATTGTTTCGCAGGTTAAATCATTTCAACTACAATTCTTATCCGGATGGAAAAAAACATTCACAAGCTTGCAGCAATTGTATTCACCGACATAGTGGGTTATACAAAAAGGATGGAGGAGAGTGAGCAGAACACCATGGAACTGTTGAAGCAACAAAGGGAAATCATTTTCCCGCTGGTGCAGCAGTACGAAGGCGAAATCATCAAAGAACTGGGCGACGGCCTGCTTATGATGTTCAGCAGCGCCATACAGGCGGTGCGTTTTGCCATTGAGGTGCAGGAGAAACTCAGGAACAGCGATCTTATCATCAGGGCCGGGATACATATCGGCGATGTTATTTTTGAAGGAAAAGATGTGTTTGGTTCGGCTGTGAATACAGCGGCCAGGATTGAACCTCTTGCCCCTCCCGGTGGAATCTGCATTTCAGAGGATGTGATGAGCCAGCTCAGAAATAAAAAAGAAATCCGTGCGGTTTCCCTGGGTAAGAAGAAGCTGAAAAACGTCAATGACCTGGTAGAGATATTCCGGATCGTCATGCCCGGGGAAGAGGATCCTGAAGAAAGGGCCAATGATCCGTTGCTCACCGATCTCTGGAAGAGAAAAGTCATTCATTTTATGGCAGCGTACCTGGCCTTATTTTTCCTCATAAGGGTTCTGATTGTGAATGTCTCCGGCGCTTACTCATTATCCCCTCATCTTATCAGGCTTTCCGGGGTGATCATGATCTCCCTTTTGCCCGCTGTTTTTATCCTTTCTTACTTTCACAGCGGCAGAAAACATAAACGATGGTCAAAAACAGAAATGATAGGACTTCCTGCGAACATTGTATTTACTCTCCTCCTTTCCGGACTTTTGTTTGGGGGTAAGGACCTGGGAGCTACAACAAAGACCATCACACTTGAAGATGAAGAGGGCCGGAAGATCGAAAGGGTCGTCCTTAAAAATGAGTTCAGGAAAAAAATCGCAGTGTTTTTCCCGGAAAACCAGACAGGAAATGAAGAGTACGAATGGCTTCGGTATGGCCTGGTCACCATGCTTGAATATGATCTCTCCCAGGACATGTATATGGATATACAAACCGCCTTCCAATTCAAGAATAAAATGCTGAATGCCGGCTTTGACCGGGGCATCAGCTTACCTGTGCCGCTTATGCAGAAGATGGCGGAGTATTATCACAAGGATTACTTTGTTGCAGGAGATTATAAGAAAACCGGAAACGAATACATGGTCACTCTCAGGCTTTATGAAACCGGAAACGGAAAACTGCTTTCAGAAGACGATTTCACCGGAGAAAGCATTTTTGATCTGGCCGACCGGATGGCATTGAGCATCAAGCAAAACACCGGTATCCCTGCCTTGCATATTGAAAATACCAGAGACTTTCCTTTAACTGAAATACTCACCGGTTCATACGATGCCCTGAAACACTATATCCGTGGATACACCTACGCAATTTTTGACAATGACTTTCCACAGGCGGTTCAGTTGTTGGAATCCTCTGTTGGAACCGATTCCGGCTTTGCCCTGGCGCATGTCACGCTGGCTGAATTTCATTTCCACAGCAACAATGCCGAAAAAGCTTCTTTATCACTGCAGGCTGCCATGGATAACATTTATAAACTTCCGGAAAGGATGCAGTTCCAAACAAAATTTTTTTATTATCTGCTGAAACAGGAAGCAGATAAAGCTTTATCGGTGATCAAAATGTGGGTGGAATTATTCCCCAACGACATTGAGGGCCGCAAAACCCTGGCTGAACGATATTCATATAAAAATATGTTCTCTGAGGCGATATCCCAGCTCAGGGTCATTCTGCAGATAGACCCGGACCAGGGAAATATTCTTCTTGAAATCGGGAATTTTTACAAGGCGATGGGTAACTATGATTCTGCATTGTATTATTATCAGGATTATGCGCTGAGATTTCCACAGGATTATGAATCCTACTATTCTATGGGGAATCTTTACCTGACCTCCGCCAATTTTGAAAAGGCGCGTCAACACTTCGAAAAAGCCCTTTTGCTCGATCAGGGCAATGTGGAGATCATCATCAGTCTGGCAAGGATTGATATGCGCTTAGGCAGTTTCGAAAAAGCGGGCAAAGGACTTTTTGAAGCGCTGGATGTCGCAAAAAGTCACCTGGATAAGACGATATGCCTGGATGCCATTTCTGATTTTTATGAACTAAAAGGTCAGAAGAGAAAATCTCTCGAATACTTCGAAAAAATGCTCCGGGAGGCAGAATTGAGTTTGAACCCTATGAGGGTACAGGTAACAAAGGTGTTCAATATAAGGAAATATATCATCAACGGTGATGAAACACAGGCATTTGAAAAACTGAAGAAGATTGAATCGGATTTTAATCCCCCGGTGGATAAAGTCGCAGCCTTTGGTTATTTATTCGCCTACCTGGAGTTGGAAGATGCGGAGAATGCGCGCAGGGTAATACCCGATGCCGAAGAAGTGGCAAAAGGATTTGGTGAAGAGATGCTGCTTTCAAATATTTCTTATGCGTTGGGTTATATCTCGGAAATTGAAGGCGATTACGAAACGGCAGTGAAGCATTATGAAGAATTTCTCAGTCAGCAACCCACTTCGAATTTTATAAATATGCGTATTGCGAAATGCTACAGGCTATTGGGGCAAATGAAAAAGGCCAATGAAAATATTGCAAAGGCCCTGAATAATTTTCCTTATCATCCTGAGATCAACTTTGAGGCGTCCCTGATCAGTTTTGCACAGGGCGATACTTCAAAAGGGATGGAATATCTTGATAAAGCGCTTGGAGTGTGGAGTGAAGCCGATGCTGATTTCAAACCTGCCGGTGAAGCAAAAGCCAGGCAAAAGGAAATGACTTTAGCAGGTTGATTATTTGTTTTTTATTTCGATAAAATGAGAAATAATTTTCTAATTTCGCAACATAATTAATCACAAGAAAAAATGATCAACCCTGTAAACCGGTATTGTATGAGGGCATGTAAAAGGATGGCCGGAGCGGCCGCAGTTGTTATGATGATCATAAACCTGTCATTTGCACAGGTTCCTCAGGCTTTCAAATTCGAGTTTTTAGTCAGAACGTATAACGGCAACATCGCCACCAACACCCCTGTGAATCTCCGCATCAGCATCCTCGACGGCAGCGCCAATGGCAGTATAGTGTATAGTGAAACCCACAACTCAACCACCGATAATTTCGGAATGTTGAGCCTTCAGGTGGGAAATGGCGCGGATAAGTCAGGTGGTTTTGGCGATATAGAATGGGTTAAAGGGGATTTTTATCTCAAGATGGACGAACTCGGCGGCAAGAATTTTATGCTGATGCCCACACAGAAACTTCTTTCTGTCCCGTTTGCACTTTACGCCCAGAGGGCCACCAACGTTGACGATGCCGATGCCGATCCGGCCAACGAGATCCAGCGCCTCAGCATGAGCAACGATTCCATTGTTTTGTCCAAAGGCGGAGGAGGGGTTGACCTGAATATGGGAGACAATCAGACTTTACAGTTTCACGACAACCGGCTTTATATTCATAACGGGAATGAAGTTGAACTGCCTTTCAATTTCAGTGACACGAGCGCCTTCAACGAGATACAGCAACTCACCAGAAACGACGATCTGATCACCCTGAGCAAGGGGGGCGGATCATTCACAGATCATAACACGCGTTATTCTGCCGGCGCCGGGTTAAGCATCACCGATACGGTGATCACCAACACTGCGCCATCCAGATGGGCAATGTCAGGAAACACACTGGTTTATAACGGAGGAGCAGTGGGCGTTGGAACCCCTGCCCCGGTTCCGAGCGCTGCCTTGGAGGTGAACTCGGAACTCAAAGGTTTCCTGCCCCCGCGGATGACTACCATTCAAAGAAATTCCATTCCCAGTCCCGCACCCGGTCTGATGGTCTTCAACATTGAAACTGCCTGCCTCAACTTTTTCAGCGGCAGCAACTGGATTGAGCTGTGCGGTTCATGTACACCCCAGCCCACCCCTGCCAATGCAGGTCCTGATCAGCCTACCGTTTCAGGTACCAGTACGATGCTGGCGGGAAATACGCCACAGATCGGAACCGGAGCCTGGTCGGTGTCACAGGGAGAAGGGGGCAATTTCAGCGATTCGAAAAACCCGAAGACTACCTTCTCTGGAAAAACAGGTTCTACATACGTGCTGAAGTGGAGTATAACCAATGAATGCGGCACCTCTTCCGATGAAGTGATCGTCAGTTTCTGGAGCTGTGGATTCCCGCTGACTGATCTGAGGGACGGGCAATCCTATAAAACAGCGCTCATCAAAGGGCAATGCTGGATGGGAGAGAACATGAATTACGGAAATATGATCTCCGGTACTGCTGATCAGGCGGACAATACAACCGTTGAGAAGTATTGTTATGATGATAATGCCACCAACTGCGATGAATACGGCGCCCTTTACCAATGGGGCGAGGCCCTTCAGTATGCATCCGGCTCCCGCATCCGGGGCGTTTGCCCTGATGGCTGGCATGTGCCCGGCGACCAGGAATGGAATGCACTTGCCATTAGTCTGGGGATAGATCAGGCCAATGCAGCAAAAACAGGGCTCAGGGGCGTGGATCAGGGTACACAACTGAAGCTCAGCGGAACCTCCGGATTTGATGCCCTCCTTGCAGGATCCAGGCTTAATAACGGACTGTATTATGCCATCAATAACTACGGAAACTTCTGGAGTACAACATCGGAGGGAGGCAAAGCCTGGAGGCATGCCGTGTCCGGCAATACTACCGGGATTTTCAGAACCCTTAATGATGTTAAGGAGGGGCTTTCCGTCAGATGCCTGAAAGATTAAACCCCACATTGCACCGGAAAACCGTGGCCTTCAGATTCTGTTGAAAAACAACCCAACCGGCGGGCCGTCAATTTTGTCTGTTTCATGAAAAGACAGTTTTGCAGTTATTAACAAAGTGTTTTTATGGAAGCCTATTTTAGAAAATACAGGGAGAATATCCTCGGCAACGAACTCATGTTCAATACCCCTTTCGGCAGGAAAAAAATGATCTATGCCGACTGGATTGCCAGCGGCAGGCTTTACAGGCCCATTGAGGACATCATCACCAATACTTTCGGGCCTTATGTGGGAAACACACATACCGAAACTTCAGAAACAGGTACGCTGATGACCAAAGCATATCACTTAGCCCATAAAAAGATCAAACAGCATGTGAATGCCGGGCCTGAGGATGTAATCATCACCACCGGCTTTGGGATGACCGGGGTGATTAATAAGTTTCAGAGGATACTGGGTTTGAAACACTGCAGCGAACTTCATGGCAGGCCATGCTTCAGGGAAAGGGAACGGCCCGTGATTTTCCTCACCCACATGGAGCATCATTCCAATCAGACCTCCTGGCTCGAAACCATGGCCGATGTTGTTGTGGTGCCTCCCGGAAAAGGCTTGCTCATCGACACGGAGCGGCTGAGACAGGAAATTGGGAAATACAAGGACAGAATGCTGAAAATAGGTTCATTTACTGCCTGTTCCAATGTAACCGGTATTGTCACTCCTTACCATGAAATGGCACGGGTTATGCACGAATACGGGGGCCAGTGTTTTATTGATTTTGCAGCTTCAGCGCCTTATGTAGATATCAATATGCATCCTGAGGATCCTATGGAAAAACTGGATGCCATTTTTTTTTCACCCCATAAATTTTTAGGCGGGCCAGGCAGCTCGGGAGTGCTTATTTTTGATTCCAGCCTGTATCACAGCCCAACCCCTGACCAGCCGGGAGGAGGTACAGTGGACTGGACCAACCCCTGGGGCGAATATAAATACATTGATGACATTGAAATCCGCGAAGACGGCGGCACTCCCGGATTTCTCCAGGCCATCCGTACTGCCCTCTGTATCGAACTGAAAAACAACATGGGGACAGAAAATATCAGGAAAAGAGAAGAAGAACTTGTGGGAAAAGCATTTGAAAAGCTGCGCCTTGTGAAGGGGATGAACATTCTGGCTGACAATGTGGAGGACAGGCTGGGGGTGATCTCTTTTTATATTGACGGGATGCATTACAACCTCCTTGTGAAAATACTGAACGACAGGTATGGCATTCAGGTGAGGGGAGGTTGTGCCTGTGCCGGCACTTACGGGCATTACCTGCTTGATGTGAGTTATGAATATTCTCATGAGATTACGCGCAGGATCAACTCCGGCGACCTTTCCGTGAAACCGGGATGGGTCAGGTTGTCGCTTCATCCTACCATGACCGATGAAGAACTTGAGTATTTCATTCAGGCCCTTCATGAGATCACCTCACGTATCAATGAATGGCAGAAGGATTATATTTACAACAACAAAAAAAATGAATTCCGCCATATCAGTGAGCCCGAAGACAGAACTTATGTTGTACAGGATTGGTTCAGGATTCCTGATTAGCCGGGTTTGTGATGTTCTTATTTATATTCTTTATAAATAACCGGGGTGTAAAAAATAATTAAGCCCTTCCTGAGGATTTATTATATTTGTTACTTTATTTATACTGTAAAATATGAGCGAATGGTGGGCTTCCCTTGATTCGTTTGAGGTAGTGTTCTGGTATATTGCCATACCTTTCTCTGTTATCCTAATCATACAGATGGTACTAACCTTTGCCGGCATGGGAGGCAGCGATTCGGATATCGGAGGCGGGGAAACCGATGTTTCCGGTCTCGACCTCGAAACAGAACCCGGCGCAGACATCACGGAAAGCATGGATACTTCTTCGGCTTCAGATACCGTTGTTGATATGGATCCATCCTTCCACTTTTTTACCATAAGAAATTTTATTGCTTTTTTCACCCTGTTCGGGTGGGGAGGCATTGCGGCATGGAATGAGGGCGCATCCAGGCCCCTGACGATCATCATTGCGGTGGCTGCCGGCCTGTTCGCTATGGTTATCATCACCACTCTGTTCTATTTTATAAGTAAGTTGCAGGACAGCGGAGGCGGTCTGAGGGTGGAAACCGCTCTTCATCAGACCGGCAATGTTTATATTCCCATTAAGGCCAAAGGAGGCAATGTAGGTCAGGTTCAAATCCCCATACAGGGTTCGATCAGGGAGATGCAGGCGATTACACGGGCGGATGAAGACCTGAAAACGGGAACCGTGGTAAAGGTGGTTGGCATTGTCAGCAACAGCATCCTGGTGGTTGAAAAGGCAGAGAAATAATCGAATATTAGTTTTTAAAACCTGTACAATATGTATTCACTTGTTGCAATTGTAGCCCTGATCGTGGTGGCATTCATCTCCATCCTGGCCCTGTTTTCAAGATACAAACGTTGTCCTTCTGACAAAATCCTGGTGATTTACGGTAAAACCGGAAAAACCAAGGAAGGAATAACCCGGTCGGCACGTACCAACCACGGTGGGGCCTCATTTATCTGGCCAGTCATCCAGAATTATGCCTTTCTTGATCTCACCCCTATTTCCATCGAGGTAAACCTTACCAATGCCCTCAGCCGTCAGAACATACGCGTGGACGTTCCCTCCCGGTTTACAGTGGGCATCTCAACAGATCCTCACGTGATGACCAATGCAGCGGAACGTTTGCTGGGCCTGGAAATGAGTCATATACAGGAACTCGCCAAGGATATCATTTTCGGGCAGCTCAGGCTTGTGATCGCCACCATGGAAATAGAAGAGATCAACAGTGACAGGGATAAATTTTTGATGAACGTCAGCCAGAATGTGGAAGCCGAACTGCAGAAAATAGGCCTGAGGCTGATCAATGTGAATGTTACCGACATCCGCGATGAATCGGGATATATTGAAGCCCTGGGAAAAGAGGCTGCCGCAAAAGCCATCAACGATGCCAAAAAAAGTGTGGCCGAGAAAAACAGGGATGGCTCCATCGGTGAAGCAGAGGCCCACATGGAACAAAGGGTGAAGGTTGCTGATGCCAATGCCGGAGCAATGATTGGGGAAGCCAATGCCAATCAGAAAGAAAGGGTTTTGGTTGCCGATGCTGTGGCCACTGCGAAAATCGGTGAGGCAGAGGCCAATAAAAAGGAACGCATACAGATTGCCAATGCAGATGCCAATGCAAAAGTCGGGGAAGCGGATGCCAACCGCCTCGAACGTGTTAAAACTTCTGAAGCCAATGCTGTTGCCGTTGAGGGTGAGAATATTGCAAAAATAACCATTGCCAATTCTGATGCGAACAGAAGAGAAAAGGAAGCTGAAGCCAGAAGGCTTGCCATTGCCGCAGAGAAAGTGAAAGAAGCCCAGGCCCTCGAAGAAGGGTACCGCGCACAGGAGAAAGCCGAAATGGAAAGAGCCGACAGGGAAAGGGCCACAAAAACGGCAGATATAGTGGTTCCGGCTGAAATCGACAAAAGAAAAGCGGAGATTGATGCGGAAGCCAGCGCCGAACAGATAAGGCGCATTGCAAAAGGCGAGGCCGATGCCATCCTCGTGAAAAAGCAGGCGGAAGCGCAGGGTATCCTTGAGGTGCTTTCCAAGCAGGCCATCGGGTTCCAGAAACTGGTGGATGCCGCCAACAGCAACGCCAGGGAAGCTGCATTGCTCATGATTGCAGATAAACTTCCTGAACTTGTCAAAACACAGGTTGAAGCGATCAAAAACCTCAAAATCGATAAGATCACCGTTTGGGATTCCATGGGAGGCGGTAAAGGGGATAACACCCCCACTTCTGCGAGTTTTTTAGCAGGCATGTTGAAATCCATACCCCCGTTTGATGAAATATTCAAAATGGCAGGGCTGGAACTCCCGGAATATCTCAAAGGGAAAAAAGAAGATCCCGGATATGAAGATGTCACCGGCAGCGCAAATGATCCGGGAAAGGAAGATGCGAAAAATACTAATGATGAATCAGGGAAAGCGCCGGTCAAGCCAAAAGATAAGTAAGCTAATTCTTCCTGAAGACGGGCCGTTTCTCTAAACCAGATGATAATTATTTCAATGGCGAGCCCTTGGATGAACAATTGAGATTGGAATGATCAGCGGAAAAAAAATCGTGGTGGTATTGCCTGCATACAATGCAGTGCAGACCCTTGAAAAAACATACTCTGAGATCCCCTTCGATATCGTGGACGAAGTTGTGCTTGTTGACGACGCAAGCCGAGACGATACCATAGGTAAGGCAAGGGAGCTTGGTATACGGCACATCATTGTCCATAAGGAAAATAAAGGGTACGGAGCAAACCAGAAAACCTGCTATAACAAAGCGTTGGAACTTGGGGCCGATATCGTGGTGATGCTGCACCCCGATTACCAGTATACCCCGAAGCTGATCCACTCCATGGCCTACCTCATTGCAAATGACGTTTATCGGGTGGCGCTTGGTTCACGGATCCTTGGCAACGGCGCGCTCCGCGGCGGAATGCCGTTTTATAAGTATATCGCCAACCGGTTGCTGACTTTTGTGCAAAACATCTTTTTGAATCAGAAATTATCTGAATACCATACCGGTTTCCGGGCTTTTTCGGCTGATGTGCTGAGACAGATAGCCTACCATAAGAATTCCGACGACTTCATTTTCGACAACCAGATGCTGTCGCAGATCATTTTCAAAAACATTGAAATCGCCGAGATCACCTGCCCCACAAGATACTTCAGGGAAGCTTCTTCCATTAATGTCAGAAGGAGCCTTGTGTATGGGATGGGAGTTCTGGCGGTAAGTATAAGGCATTTTATGGCTAAAAATAAAATCCTGGGCTCAAGGCTATATAAAAATACCTGACAATGGAAACCCTGGCTACATGTGATGCACAATGCCAACAGGTTATCAAATAAAGGATCAAACAACGCCTTATTATCTTACTTTGTTAAATGGCTCTGCCGGAAGTCGCAAAGAATGGATGTTACGTTTGTTCCGGAATGCAGAAACTACATCTGTTCCGGCGCACCGGTTTACGCCGGTTATGACGGATGGATTGATATTATTCCGATCACGTTTAGTGTTAAAACTGTAAGAT
>JAFGME010000296.1 GCA_016927695.1 Bacteroidales bacterium | reverse complement strand
TTGTAAATACGGCGCATATCATTGCCTTTATCATCATGATTGGAGGTGCTTTCTGGATATTGAATGAGACCAGGTGCATCGATATGGGTATTTATTCCTTCCTGAATTTTTCCCGGAGATGGGAGCGTTCCGTTTGGTTGCGAAAAATAGGTGTCAACAATCTCATTATTGTAGGTATTATGTCTATTTTCAGCTTGTTTGGAGCCATATTCGGGATGAGCGAAGAGACCATTGCCTTTACCATTATTTTTGTTCCGCTGGCCATATCCATGGGATATGATTCCATCGTGGGGGTGTCGCTTTGCTTTGTGGCTGCAGCCCTGGGATTTGCGGGGGCTTTCCTGAATCCCTTTACCGTGGGAATTGCACAGGGATTATCGCACCTTCCCCTGTTTTCGGGTATGGAATACCGGCTTTTCATGTGGGCAGTAATCAATGCAGTCGGATTCACATTCATTCTGAGGTATGCTGCACGCATTCATAAGCATCCGGAAAAATCGCCTGTATATGAGGAAGATGCCTACTGGCGTGAAAGAAGCAGATTTGAAAATACCGGTTTTGATCCTACTGTCCCCCGTGGAGCATGGATTGCGTTCATTTCCCTTTCTGTTATTCTGGTGCTCTTCTCTGTTTTCTATCCCGTAAGTTTCCTGAAAATCGGGAACAGCGCACTGAAGCTTCCGGCCATTCCCGTTTCTGCCGGACTGTTTATCATTGCCGGAATATTGGCGTTGCGCAAGTCGTTCCGCTACTTCATTCTTAACCTGCTCACTTTCACCATCGTATTTCTGATCATTGGGGTAATGGGCTATGGATGGTACGTGATGGAAATTGCGACCCTGTTCCTTGCCCTGGGTGTATTTTCAGGTATTGCCTCCGGGAAAACAGCCAACGGGATCACCCAATCCTTTATCGAGGGAGCTAAAGACATACTGCCGGCAGCCATGGTGGTCGGACTGGCGGGAGGAATTGTGGTTGTTCTGGAGGATGGGAAAATCATTGACACCATACTCTATTACGTTTCGCAAACGATGAAGGATCTGGGGAAAACAGGGTCTGTGACTGTGATGTACATCATACAAACGTTTCTGAATATTTTTATTCCTTCCGGCTCGGGAAAGGCAGCACTGACCATGCCCATGATGTCACAGTTTTCGGACCTGATCGGCATTTCGAGGCAGGCCACCGTGGTGGCATTCCAGCTGGGGGACGGGTTTACCAACATGATCACCCCCACTTCCGGGGTATTGATTGGGGTGCTGGGCATTGCACGAATCCCCTATGAAAAGTGGTTCAAATGGGTGCTGCCCTTCGTTGTGATCCTGACGTTGCTGGGATTCCTCCTGCTGCTTCCAACCGTTTACATGAAACTCAACGGTTTTTAATGATCCGGAGGATGCCTCAAATGACTCCCCGGGATATTCCAAAAGACAGAAGTGTAAAAAAAGGTAAAATCAATCCTTTTTTCTAAAGAGAATGCTTCAAAATTCGTTTAGTGTTGGGGCGGTTATGCGAATTTAACATTCGCTCTGCCAGACAGATAAAAAAAGGCTGTCTCAACCGATCAAGACAGCCTGCATTTTTTTTATGTAGGACGGTTTATTCGTCAATAGAAATACATTCTACCGGGCAAACCTCCGCACAAGAACCGCAGTCGGTACACAGTTCAGGATCAATTACATAAATATCACCTTCCGAAATTGCATCTACCGGGCATTCATCAATACATGTACCGCAAGCAATGCATTCATCTGAAATTTTATATGCCATAACTATGAACTTTAAAGTTTAACATGTAAAGCTGCAAAAGTATAAAGTTTGTTAATATATCAAAGTACCTTGATACATTATTTCTGTAATTCTGTCCTTGCAAATGGTAAAAAATTAACATAGAATGATTTGTATATTTTATTTACTGTAAAGCCCATTTGAATACTTATTCTTATTTTTAACCCGGATAAATTTGGCGGCAGGGGATGAGGTTGAGATTAGAGGGTTGGCAGTCGTTGGGTGTCGGGAGTTGTCCGGGTTGTTGAGGTTGATATGCATCGGGATAGGGTGGATATGATTCACCCGCGGCTTTATCCGGGGGTAGTGATCAGGTTCAAAATGGGTATGATATAAAATATAGAATATGGATATTTCCAATGTATCAACGGCTTTGCTTTTAACTGTTTTTGCCGGTCTCTCTACCGGTATTGGCAGCACGATCGCTTTCTGGGCCAGGAGAACGAACACGAAGTTACTCACGCTTTCGCTGGGATTTTCTGCAGGAGTGATGATTTATATCTCTTTCGTGGAGATCTTTGCTGAGGCAAAGGAGAGTTTCATTGAGAGCTTTGGACGTTTTAACGGTACCCTGTTTACGATCCTGGCCTTTTTCGGGGGTATTCTTTTTATTGCCCTGATTGACAAGTTTATTCCTTCTTTTGAAAATCCGCATGAAATGAAGCCCCTGGAGGACATGAAGGATCCCAAAAAAGGAAAGGGCAATCTCAAACTGTTTCGCATGGGAATGTTAACGGCTGTGGTTGTGGCTATTCATAACTTTCCGGAGGGCATTGCCACTTTCATGACGGCACTGAATGATCCTGCACTGGGTGTGGCGATTGCAGTTGCCGTTGCCATTCACAATATTCCTGAAGGCATTGCTGTATCTGTCCCCATTTATTATGCCACGGGCAACCGGAAAAAGGCGTTCTGTTATTCCTTTCTTTCGGGGATTGCCGAACCGGTTGGGGCTGTGCTGGCCTATCTTTTGCTGATGCCGTTTTTAACTGCCGGAAACTCCGTTGTGATTTTTGCATCCACCATGGCTGCCGTTGCCGGAATTATGGTATTCATATCCCTCGACGAACTTTTGCCTTCTGCCGAGGAGTATGGGGAACATCACTGGGGTATTTACGGATTGATCGGCGGTATGGCCGTGATGGCTGTCAGCCTCCTGGCCCTTGGGTAGTGGACGGGACAGCCGGATTCCTTTGTTTTTTCTAATTCCTCTTTTCCCATTCCCTCCGTGTGGTGTTGTAATACTTACAGATGTCCCTTAACCCGCACGTATCACACAGGGGTTTTCTGGCCATGCATACATATCTTCCATGCAGAATAAGCCAGTGATGTGCTTTGGGCAGAAGGGATTCCGGAATGTATTTTACCAGTTGCATCTCCGTGGCAAGTGGCGTTTTGGCATGAATGGAAAGACCGATGCGCGCAGCCACCCTGAATACATGGGTGTCGACAGCCATGGCAGGTTGGTTGAAAACAACGGATGCAATCACATTGGCTGTTTTCCTGCCCACTCCGGGAAGTTTCTGCAACTCCTCAATATCGTCGGGCACGCGGCCGTTGAAAAGCTCAACCAGTTTTTTTGCCATGCCCGACAGATGTTTGGCCTTGTTATTGGGATACGAGCAACTTTTAATGTAGTCAAAGAGTTCCGCAGGGTCAGCTGATGCCATCTTTTCAGGTGTGGGAAAACGTTTCAACAGCCCGGGGGTAATCTGATTCACCCGTTTGTCGGTGCACTGGGCCGACAGGATAACAGCAACCA
>JAFGME010000295.1 GCA_016927695.1 Bacteroidales bacterium | reverse complement strand
TTATTTTTGCATCATAATTGAAGTAATTCATCCATCGTTTAACAAAAATAGAGCGCCTATAGAAAAAAATATCTACCCTGTTTAATCCAAACAAAAGGAGGTTATATGAAAGACATTGCTCTTGACGACAGGGAGTTGATAGGTAGATATTTGAAAGGCGATCATTCCTCTCTCGAAGTACTTATCCGGCGTCATCAACACAGGGTTTTTGGGTATATTTTAATGATGGTGAAAAACAAGGAACTCGCAGATGACCTTTTTCAGGACACATTTATTAAAGTCATCAATACACTAAGAAGCGGAACCTACAACGAAGAAGGAAAATTCCTCCAATGGGTCATGCGCATCTCCCATAACCTGATCATCGATCACTTCAGAAAATCAAACCGCATTCCGGTTTTTGAAAGCAATAAAGATGAGTTTGATATTTTTGACACACTCAACATTGCCGATGCTTCCATTGAAGAGAAAATGGTCACCGAGCAGATCCACCGGGATTTGAAAAAACTCATCGAACTCCTGCCCGAAGAGCAGAAAGAGGTGCTCTATATGCGTCACTACGCCAGGATGAGCTTCAAAGACATCGCAGACGCTACGGATGTAAGTATTAACACAGCCCTTGGACGTATGAGGTATGCCCTCATCAATATGAGAAAACTGATCAGCGAAAAGAACATCATTCTGACCCCCTGATATGGCTTATCCGGATTCGTTATTATTAGTAAGCCGGTAAATTATCATACATCTTTTATTTTCAGGCATTTTGATTAACCCGGCCTGATGCTTTCATCTTTTTTTATACTATCTGTATTTTCCTGCCGTTAATCTTTCATTAATAAATAAAAAATTAATGGAGTTTGCCTATGACAAATGATTATACCTTCAATGATGAACCCCTTTTTGCCCTGCCTCTTAAAAACCTGATCCCGGAGAAAATCATCCGGGAGAACAATGCAACGGCAACAGGCGCTGCAAAGGTTCCTTCAGCCCCGGTTATCCAAAACCTGATGGCTTATTCAAGGGCGCTTGCAGTTTTAAGAACCTGTCATTCAGGGTTTTTTAACATGGTTTTAAATTAGGGGAAATTTATATCCATTGACAAAAGCGGAGAGATACCGGCAGGTACTGGATTATTTTGAGAAAAATGTACCGGCGCCGGAAAGTGAGTTGAAGTTTGCCGATCCGTACCAGTTGATTGTGGCTGTTATCCTCTCGGCCCAATGTACCGATAAAAGGGTCAATATGATCACTCCCGCTTTTTTCAGGTCATATCCTGATCCATTTTCATTGGCCGGAGCCGACAGCAACAGTGTGTTTGAACACATCAAAAGTTGTTCGTATCCCAATAATAAAACCAAAAACCTGATCGGGATGGCACAGGTACTCATAGAGAAGTTCAACGGGATTGTACCTGCGGATATGGAAAGCCTTCAAATGCTTCCCGGGGTGGGCAGAAAGACTGCCAATGTGATTGCCTCAGTGGCATTCAATATTCCTGCGATGGCTGTGGATACACATGTTTTCAGGGTTTCTTCCCGGATCGGACTGACAACGGCAGCAAAAAATCCATTGCAGGCTGAGAAACAACTGGTGAAACACATCCCTTTGCAGATGCTTTCCAAAGCGCATCACTGGCTTATCCTCCATGGCAGGTACGTATGTAAAGCCAGAAATCCGGCATGTGAGGAATGCGGCCTGAAAAAATTCTGCAGATACTATGCTTCAAAAGCCTGATGCAACCATTGTTGAAAAATACTTATCCTGCCGGATGCCTTTTTTTTCGATTAATCGTATTTTTGCTGTAAAATCAGCATATTATGACGCATCTCAAAGTGGGGGAGAAAGCCCCGGGTTTCACAGCCAGGGATCACAACGGAAACAAAATTTCCCTGGATGACTACAAAGGGAAGAAACTGGTGCTCTTTTTCTATCCCAAAGCCGACACTCCCGGTTGCACTGCTGAAGCCTGCAATCTCAGGGACAATATAAAAATATTGATGCAACATGGTTTTTATCCCGTCGGGGTAAGCGCCGATGCAGAAAAGAAACAGAAAGCTTTTGCAGAGAAGTTCTCATTTCCTTATCCCCTGATCCCCGACAGCGGCAAAGAAATTCTCAAAGCCTATGGCGTTTGGGGGTTAAAGAAATTTATGGGCCGGGAATATGAGGGAATACACAGGACAACTTTTGTGATCGGGGAGGAGGGGAAGATAGAAAAGATATTTGACAAAGTGGACACTAAGGCGCATAGCGGACAAATCCTGAATGAGTATAACATAACCTAATTTTAATTTACTATGGCAAAAGAAATGATCGACCAGAACAAGGAGAAGCTCAAGGCATTGAACCTCACCCTTGAAAAAATTGAAAAAACCTACGGAAAAGGAACCGTGATGAAGTTGGGCGATTCGGCGGTGATGGATATCCCTTCCATTTCAACCGGCTCGGTGGGCCTGGATCATGCGCTGGGCATCAACGGATTGCCCAAAGGCAGGGTCACTGAAATATATGGACCTGAATCTTCGGGAAAAACAACGCTGGCTATACATGCCATTGCGGAATCCCAAAAAATGGGAGGGATTGCAGCTTTTATCGATGCGGAGCATGCCTTCGACCGTTTGTATGCCAAGAAGCTTGGGGTGGATATTGAAAATCTGCTGGTGTCGCAACCCGATTACGGAGAACAGGCCCTTGAGATCACCGAAAACCTGATCCGCTCCGGCGCCATCGACATCATTGTGATCGATTCGGTGGCAGCGCTCACTCCGAGAAGCGAGATAGAAGGTGAAATGGGAGATTCCAAAATGGGCCTCCAGGCAAGGCTTATGTCTCAGGCCCTCCGTAAGCTGACATCCACCATCAGCAAAACCGGTTGCTGCTGTATTTTTATCAATCAGCTCAGGGAAAAGATTGGCGTCATTTTCGGAAACCCCGAAACCACCACCGGCGGAAATGCGCTTAAATTTTACGCATCCGTGAGAATCGACATACGCAGGACAAACCAGATCAAGGACGGTGAGAGAGTGGTTGGAAACAGGGTGAAGGTGAAAGTGATCAAAAATAAGGTGGCGCCCCCTTTCCGGTCGGCAGAATTCGACATCATCTATGGCGAAGGCATTTCCAAACTGGGAGAGATCATCGACCTGGGAGTGGAACTGGACATCATCGGCAAAAGCGGTTCCTGGTACAGCTATGGGGATACCAAATTGGGACAAGGCAGGGACGCTGTGAAAAACCTGCTGACCGACAATCCTGAGCTTGCAGACGAAATGGAGGCTAAGGTGCGGGCAAAACTTAAGGAGGCAAAGGATTGAGATTGTTTTTGTCATCCATTCATGTTTCTGAACGCCGGTGGTTTTTCTTCCTCAGCCACGACATAACATTTGCACTCCTGCTAACTGCAATGCTGTTTCAGGCCTGTAATTCACCGGGGATAAAACCGGATAAAGGGGCTGCAGACAGTTTAAACAAAACGGCAACGGATGAACTTGCAGAACTGAATGCAGAACTGCTGAAGGACAGCCTCAACCCCGGTCTGTACGCCAGACGTTCAAGGTTGTATGTTGACCGGGAAGAATACAATCAGGCGTTAAGCGATGCCGGAAAGGCCATTCAGATGGATTCGCTAAATTCAGATTATTATATCCTTCTGGCCGATATTTATACCGGACTGAAAAACTTCAACAACTCATTTGCAGCTCTTGGCAGGGCCATTGAGACAGATCCGGGAAATGAAAGGGCATACCTGAAAAGCGCTGAGTTGCATCTGGTTTTCAGGAATTTCGGGGAGGCAATCCGCGATATCGACAAGGTAATGGGAATCAATGAACTTAATGCCAACGCCATCTTTCTGAGAGGGGTTGTTTTTCTCGAAACCGGCGATACAGCCCTTGCCGTCAGGAATTTTCAGAGGGCCATAGAGATCAGTCCGGATTATCTTGAACCCAATATGCAACTCGGGATTTTATATTCCCTGCGAAAAAACAAGCTCGCCATCGAATATTTCAACAATGTGCTGAATATCGATCCTTCCAGCATAGAAGCAAAGTATTCCATAGCCATGTTTTACCAGGAAACCGGGTTATACGCTGAGGCGATGGCCGTTTATGAGTCCATGCTTCTGGAAAACCCGTCTTTTGTTTATGCCCGTTACAACCTGGGATATATTGAGCTGGTTTACCTGAAGAATTACGAAAAAGCCATTTCCCACTTTGAGAAAGCGGTGGAGATCCATCCGGACTATCCTGATGCCTTTTACAATATGGGTTTTTGTTATGAATTGCTGGGAGACATACAGAAGTCGCTGGACAACTACCGCAAGGCCATCGGGCTGGAGCCCAACCATAAAAAAGCCGTAGAAGGGCTGAACAGGATGGACAGAATGCTGGATGGCAGGTGATTGATTCCCCGGCGCAAGCTGAAAGGAGATTCACCCCTGTCATTCCCGGTACGGAACCTTTGAGTTTGTTATTTCCTTACTATCATCTTTTTCGCACCAACCTTCTCCCCGTTCACTTCCAGCGTGTAGTAATAAAGGCCGTCTGTCAGATGCGGATGGGTATATTCAAACCTGTAGTTTCCTTCAAGCGTACCTAAATTGATTTCATCCGTCTTCACTCCCAGGGTGTTGAATATCCTGATCACGGCATGTGATTTTTTGGCAATGAATATTTCTATCGAAGTTGATGTTGTATACGGGTTGGGGAAATTCTGGCACAGCCAATGTTCACTTTGTGGATGCACAAATTGTATTGCAGGTTCTTCATCCCGAAGAGAAAGCAACAGTTTCTTGGTTTTTACCGCATGTGCCGTGGTTGATTCCGGCCTGAGGTAACCTAAGTGGTTCGCACGATGCCGCACAAAGAACAGCCATGATCTATTCCTCTTTAGGCACATGCAAAAAGCACGAAAAGAATCCATTCCTTTGGCTCAGGGATGCCCTGATCAATCTCCCCGATTGCAAAACATCCGGACTGGATACCTGGCTCCCTCAAAATTATTCATCACAGGATTAATACCCCCCCCATCAATTACCTTGGTATTTTATTTTTTGATTTGATGTTTTTTTTGGCATAATATTCAATAGCAATATGCTGGAACCAGCACCAACTCTTTAATTTTCTGCGCCATAATGATGGTTTCTTTTCCGATTTTGGTGAGGAAGTATTTGTAGGAATCGGTTGCCTTTTTTATTAGCCCATATACCCTCAACCGTTTAATCAACCTGCTTGTTTTTCCCCCGCTGAGCGGCATTTGCAATGCCGCTCGGAATAATATCAATCAATCCGTCATAACCGGCGTAAACCGGTGCGCCGGAATAGATGTAGTCCCTGCATGCCGGAACAAACGTAACATCCATTCTTTGCGACTTTCGGCAGGGCCATTTAACAAAGTAAGATATTAAGGCGTTGTTTGGTCCTTTATTTGATAACCTGTTGGCATTGTGCATCAAATGTAGAAAATATTATTGAATTGCAAATTCAATGATGTTACAAGCGGCAATGCAATTGCCGCTTAGCCGGGAATGGAGGCGTAATCAACGACGTTTTGTGGATAGGCACGCATTGTTCCGGCTTGCAGCAGGGCAGCTGCCAAAACGTATTACAATTTGTATTTCATAACTTATGGTTTAATAAATAATAATCAGGCCCACGATTGCAACTACGATGCTACTGAAAATTAGCGTTTACAAGTGTTTTTAGCGTTATTAGATAGTATTAGTCTAGTCAGGCTTCTAAATTATTACTTAATCGATAAAAAAACAAAAGACATGAAAATTTAGAACAGAAATAAATAAGTAACAGAAAAAATATATTCAGTACAGTTAATATAATAGAATAATTCTGTTATTTTTGATCCTGTTATGCCACCCATAGATATAAGCGAAATAAAACAGGATTCTGGGAAGGAAAAAAGGACCAGTCCTATTGCTGACAAGTTGGTTGAGGTTCTTTCAACGGATATCAGCCTGGGAAGAAAGGAATTCTCCGACAAGAAAAAGCTGAACTTCTATTCCGACCTCAGGATGTTAATGTATTCAGGGGTTGATATCAGGACTGCCTTTGAAATTGTTACCGGTAATTTCAACAAGAAGAAAGACAGGGAAAAGCTGGACCAAATAAAAGAGAACATAGTGCAGGGACATAGTCTTTCCGAATCATTTAATCAATCGAAAGGATTCTCTGCCTACGAGGTGTTTTCCGTGAAAATCGGTGAGGAAACCGGGAGGCTGAACGATGTGCTGGGTGAGCTGTCCGGCTACTTCAAAAAGAAAATCGAGCAGAAAAGAAAGATCATAAGCGCCTTTTCCTACCCGGTAATAGTGATGCTGACAGCAGTCGGGGCAATAGTGTTCATGATGTATTTCATTGTGCCGATGTTCGAGGAGATTTTTAAAAGGTTTGACAGCGAATTGCCCGGTATAACTAAGATGATAATCAATATATCCCATGGGTTTTCAAGGTATTTTCTTGTTTTCTGCATTGTTATTGCTGCACTGGCAGCAATGAGATGGCTCAACAGGGGAAGTCAGGTTTACAAGAAGTTCTCATCACTATTGCTTATGAAAGTTCCGGTCTTTGGCGAGCTTGTAAGAAAGATCAACATGGCAAGGTTTTGTATGGGAATGGAACTACTTTTAAGTTCAAAAACACCCATATTGAATGCCATTGGCCTCATGAAGCAAATGATAACTTATTATCCGATTCAATCTACCCTGGAAACGATAAGCCTGGAATTGCTTCAGGGTAGGCAACTTTACCAGGGGATGGAGCAGTTCCGGGTGTTTGACAACAGGATGACTTCGCTTGTGAAGGTTGCAGAGGAGGTAAACAAGCTGGATATGATCTTTGCCCAGCTCAAAGACCAGTACAACTCCGAGGTGGACTACCTTACCGGAAATATAAACTCCATTATGGAACCGGTATTGATTATATTCATAGGCCTTTTCGTGGGCATTATCCTGGTTTCTATGTACTTGCCCATGTTCCAGCTTGGGACAACCATACAATTTTGATTAGTGTATTTAAGGGCACCTCGAAAAACCACTTTTCTTAATGCCATTGTTTGATACAAAAATAGAAAAGAGTTACAAT
>JAFGME010000294.1 GCA_016927695.1 Bacteroidales bacterium | reverse complement strand
ATAATGCAGATAGCTTTAAAGAAGCAGGTGATTTGTTTTCAAAACCGATTGAGCCATTTGATATAGTTATTTCTAATCCACCCTACTTCAAACTCTCAATTGATGATAAACGGGCAATAGTTGCGAAAGTTATTGTGAACGGACATCCTAATATTTATGCGATTTTTATGGCATTGTCAGCTAAACTGCTTAAAGAAAATGGTGAGCTAATATTCATTACCCCCCGAAGTTTCGCTGCAGGGGGATATTTCAAAATTTTCCGGCAGTATTTCTTTAGAATTATCGACTTAGACAAAGTACACTTGTTTGTTTCGCGAAAAGATACTTTTAGCAGAGATAAGGTATTACAAGAAACAGTTATTATCAAAGGGACTAAAAGACCTGCCCCTAAACCACAAGTAGTTATTTCCTCTTCAGGTGGGTTAAAAGATTTAATAACTCCATCTATCAAGACTTTCCAAAAGAAGGATATAATAACCCTGAGTTCCAATGAAAAAATTCTATACCTACCAACTAGCGACTATGAAGAAGCCGTACTTGAAGTTTTTAAAATCTGGTCAGGTAATTTAGCCAAATATAATATTAAAATCTCAACCGGTCCTGTCGTTGCTTTCCGTTCCTGGGATTATATTAGAGAAAATATTAAAAATAAATCAGAGCAATTGGCTCCACTTTTTTGGCTGCATAATGTGAAGCAAATGATATTGGAATGGCCCGTTGTTAAAGCAAATAAAGGGCAGTATATTAAAATTGTAGAGAAGTCTATCCCTCTCCTGATCCCTAATAAAAACTATATCCTATTGAGGCGATTTAGCAGCAAGGATGATAAAAACAGGCTGGTTGCGGCTCCATACTTTTGCAATTTCATTAATTCTGATTATATCGGAGTTGAAAACAAGGTAAACTATATTTACCGGCCAAAAGGACACTTGGAACGAAATGAAGTTGTAGGACTTTGTGCATTACTTAACAGCTGTCTTTTTGATACTTACTTTAGAATTTTCAATGGCAATGTCAATGTAAGTGCTACAGAACTTAGGGAAATGTCGTTACCACCATTAGAAACTATTCAGGAAATCGGGGATAAAATTATTCTCTCTAACAGTTTTTTAGTAGAAAATACAAATCAGGTTGTAGAAGAATATTTTGAACCAGTATATAGTACATGAGTAAAATTGAAGAAGCAAAACAGATATTGGAAGCAATCGGGCTTCCAAAAAGACAGCAAAATGACCGTTCTGCATTAACCTTGCTCGCATTGTGTAACCTCAAAGAACAAGATAAATGGAGCAAATCAAAAGCCATAAGTATGTCTGTTGTGGGCAATAAGGAAAATGCCAAATATGAAGGTGTGATGCGTTTTATTGCCGAGCATTATAAAATAAAGTATGCTGAAAATTCGAGGGAGACATTTCGAAGACAAACGCTTCATCAATTTGTTCAGGCCGGAATAGTAGACCATAACCCGGAAAACCCTGAGCTACCAACCAACAGCAAGGACAATCATTATCGCTTATCACCAGAAGCTATAAAAGTCATTAAATCCTTTAAAACCAAAAATTGGAACAAGGAAATCAGGTACTTTAAAGAAAATGTTGGATTATTGCGTGAGAAGTATAGCAGAAAAAGAGATTTAAGAAAAATTCCCGTAAAACTTAAAAATGGAACGGAACTAAACTTTTCACCCGGTAAGCACAATGAAGTACAGATCGCAATCATCAAAGAATTTGCATCACGTTTTGCTCCAGGAAGCGATTTACTTTATGTTGGAGATACTGCCAAGAAGGACCTTTACATGGATAAAAAGGGGTTGAAAAATCTTGGAATATCAATCGATGAACACAGTAAATTGCCTGATGTTGTCCTGTACGAAAAAAAGAAAAAATGGCTTTTCCTGATTGAAGCAGTCACCTCACATGGCCCTGTTTCTCCAAAAAGGATTGTCGAATTGGAAAAAATGCTGAGGAACTGCCAAGCTGGTAAAATTTATGTAACGGCATTTCCTGATTTTAAAGAATTTAAGCGACACACTTCTGATATTGCCTGGGAAACAGAAGTTTGGGTAGTTAGTTTCCCTGATCACATGATCCATTTTAACGGAGATAAATTTATTGGTCCACGAATATAAAAAGAAAAGGAGAGTGGAGAATTGTATAAATATCTGGAAAAACAATAATCCGTATCGGGTAACTATTTTAGACTATCATAAATAACAATAGAAAATGGAACGACTCGAAAACATACATCCCAGAGAGGTACTTTTGGAAGAGTTTTTAAAGCCGCTGGAAATTTCCGCTTCCAAACTTTCAAAAGACATCGAAATTCCACAAACTAGAATATCCCAAATCATCAAAGGAAACAGGAGAATTACGGCTGATTCTGCACTCAGGCTTAGTTCATAATTTGGAAATTCAGCTAAGTTCTGGCTTGGACTTCAGGATGACTTCGATAACGAGGAAGAACGTTTAACCAAAGTTGAGAGCATTGAGAAAATCAGGAGGATTAGAGAAAGCGAAACTAAATATCAGGAATAAGTGATGAAACAGAAGAAGAAACCAAAAAAAGGATGGGAAAGTGCTTTCAAAGAAATGAATGAAAACGGAGATGATCAGTTGCTGATCAGTGATGTTTTTGAAGATGAAAATCCGGTAATTGGACTGAAAAAAATGTCGGATCATTCTAATCAGTCCCCGGCCAATGATCATAAGAAAAAGAATAACAAAACCGGAAGTTGAACACGATAAAACCATCCAAAAACTAAAGCGCCTACAATAATGAAACTAATTAACCCCGAAGGACTCACATTCAACTTCTTAGATAACGGACTCGTAAAAAGCATCACTTCAGGCCCCATCCGTATCAACCTCAGGGAGGAAACCCCATTTTCCGGTTCAGGAACACAATTATTTCTGAGGAAAAAAGCAAATAAAATTTCTTTTACACCACTTTTAGGTCCGGAAAGCAACAGCCGTTTTAAGTTTGAAGATAATTGTTATGTTGCGAAAGGTAGTTGGAACGAATTGGAATATACCTGCCAATTAGAGCTTTCAGAAAAAAGGCTGAGCTGGCTATGGCAGGTAGTAATCGAAAACAAAAGTAGCCATGCGGTTGATCTCGACCTGGTACACCTGCAGGATATTTCGCTCAAAACGGCCGGATCGGAGCCGGTAAACGAATATTATGTGAGCCAGTATTTAGAAAGAAGAATCCTGGAAGATAAAACCTACGGTAAGGTGATCTGTTGCCGGCAAAACATGAAAGAATCCACCGGACATCCCTGGCTGATGATGGCCTCTACCAACTGCGCTGCATCCGCCTGCACCGATGGAATGTTGTTCTATGGAAAAACCTTTCGCGAAACCGGTATACCCGAAGGTCTGCTTTCGGAAAACCTCGGTGGTGAATTAGCCGGGGAATCCTCCGTGCTGGCGCTCCAGGAAAAACCTTTCACCCTTGCCATCGGAGAAAAAACCATTCGTGCATTCGTGGCAACCTATATGCCTGATCATTCTGAAGCTACTTCCGAAAAAGACCTGGAGAAATTGCCGTCGTTGATGGAGGAGTTTAACAATGAAATTCCCTTCATTAATACAGAAGATTTAAGTCAACCGAACACGAACCTCTTTAACAAAGCTCCTTTCCTTCAATCCGATGATTTAAGCGAAACTGAGATTAATCGATTTTTCGGGGAGGATCGCCGACACGTCGAAAAGGATAATGGCACACTCTTTTCCTTTTTCAGTGGTAAAAACAACCATGTGGTTCTCCGGGCAAAAGAAGTAAAAACCGACCGGCCGCACGCCCACATCATGCAGGCCAACACCCAACTGGTGCCCGATGAGAACAGCATGTCGACCACCGCATTTGCCTTCGGGGTATTCAATTCGCACATCACGCAGGGCAACACCAACTTTAATGTGCTGCTCTCCATTTGCACGAGTCAGTTCAACCAGTCCAGGGATTCAGGGCAGCGCATCTTCATTGAGATCGACGGCCACTATTATTTACTGGGTGTTCCCTCTGCATTCGAAATGGGACTGAACCACTGCCGCTGGATCTATAAAAAAGAAAAACACTGTTTCGAGGTTGTTACATGGACTTCGAAGAATGAGCCCCGCATCAACATTGCTTTTAAGGTGTTGGAAGGGAAACCCCTGAAATTACTGATCTCACATCAGTTTGATCAAACCAATGGGTGGAAACCATTACCCGGGAAATCAAAGGAAGAACTGGTTTTGAGACCCACCGTTGGCAGCATTATCGCCGGTAAATTTCCGGATGCCCAATTCCGGTTTTTGGTTCAATCCACAAACGCCGGCTACCAGTTTCACGGTGATGATATCCTGTTCGAAGACAACAAACAGTCGGGTTGCACTCTTTCGGTGATCGCGGTAGAAGAAACGGAACAATTTTGTATGAGCATCATCGGTGAGGTTAAAACACATTCCCCAATGGCCGGGATCGATGACCCGATAAAAAGATTGTTTTCCGACCGGGAAGAGGCCCTTGCTGATTGGTTGGATCTGAGCCTGAACCTCACAATCCGTAGCCGGCAAAAAGACATGGCCGCCATTCAGCAGATACTTCCCTGGTATGGCCAAAATGCCCTGATTCACTACCTGACCCCCTATGGACTGGAACAGTTCGGTGGCGCTGCCTGGGGCACACGTGATGTATCGCAGGGGCCGGTCGATTTACTCCTTACACTTGAAAAATACGATGAGGCCCGGACTGTTTTGTGTACCATTTTCTCCAACCAGAATCCCGACGGTGGCTGGCCGCAGTGGTGGATGTTCGACAGCTACCATAACATCCGGGCAGATGAAGCACATGGCGATATTTTTTACTGGTGCATCATTGCACTGAGCGACTATATCAAAGTAACCGGCGATACCGGCATCCTTCAGGAAGTGCTGCCCTATTACCACGAAAAAGACGAAAATTTTGCCGAAAAAACACCGCTCAGCGAGCATGTCGACAGGCTGGTGATGATGATACTTGATTCGTTCATTCCGGGAACATCGCTGGTTCCCTTCGGTGGCGGCGACTGGAACGATTCGCTGCAGCCGGTCAGCAAAGAGCTGGCACAACGGCTCATTTCGAGCTGGACCGTAGCAATGAATTACCAGGCATTTAGACAACTGCGTGAAGTTTATGCCAGAACCGGAGATTCAGCCAGAGCAGAAAACCTGGCGCAAATTTGTGAAAACATCCAGTCCGATTTCAACAAACACCTGGTCAGAGACGGCATTGTGGCCGGTTATGGAAAAGTGGAAGATGATGGCTCCATCAGCGTGTTGCTGCATCCTTCAGATAAAATAACCGGAATCCGCTACAGCCTGTTGCCCATGGAACGGGGAATTATCAGTGGCATTTTCATCAGGGAACAGGCTGAACATCATCATCACCTGATTGAGCAACACCTGAAAGGACCCGATGGTGCCCGGCTGATGGACCGTCCGCTGAGGTACAGGGGCGGCAGACAGGAGATCTTCCAACGGGCTGAAAGCAGTACGTTTTTCGGTCGCGAGATCGGACTGATGTATGTGCATGAGCACATACGCTATGCAGAGCTGCTGGCGCGCCTGGGTCATGCAGAAGCTTTTGTGAAAGCGCTCCGGCAGGCCATCCCGATCGGTTATAACGAGGTGGTTCCCAATGGTGACCGGCGGCAGGCCAACTGCTATTACAGCAGTTCGGATGTGGCTTTTAAAAACCGCTATGAGGCAGATGAACATTATAAATATGTGATCAACGGCAATTATCCTCTGAAAGGAGGCTGGCGAATATATTCCAGCGGGCCGGGCATTTATATCGGCCTCGTGGTGAAGCAGCTTCTGGGCATCAGGATTGAAAGCAACAGCGTGGTCATTGATCCTGTTTTGCCCGCTTCGATGGATGGTTTAAAAATTTCCATTAAATGCCTGGGATATCCTGTGACTTTTCAGTACAATTTGAAGGATCATCTCTTCGGGCCAAAGCAAATTAAAATCAATGGTGAAAATATGGTTTTCACCCGTGAAAAAAATAAATATCGGGAGGGTGGGGCAGTTATTCTGCGGAAACAGTTTTTGAACCTGCTAAATCCGAAAGATAATCAGATTGAGGTATTTTTGTGAAATATATCATCAAAAAATCACTTTTAAATGTTTAAATCGAGAAAACAATCGCTTAACAAAATTCAGATATTTTTCCTGATTTTCTTTTTTCTGGAAATTTCGAACTCATGCAAACAAAAATCAGAAGTTTCGACAAATTCAAATGGGGATGCCTTCATCGATGAGCTGATCGGGCAAATGACACTCGAAGAGAAGATAGGTCAATTAAACCTGGTGGCTTCCAGCGATTTTATTACCGGTGATTTTTCGGCCACCGATATCAGCAAAAAAGTGAGGGAGGGCAAAGTGGGAGCTATATTAAACATCCGGTCGGCTGAAAGGATACGAACTGTGCAGCAAGCTGCCGTTGAAGAAACCCGGCTCGGAATACCCATACTTTTCGGATTAGACATTATCCATGGCTATAAGACCATTTTTCCCATTCCATTGGGGCTGAGCTGCAGTTTCGATTTGGATATGATCGAAAAAACGGCCCGTATCGCGGCCGTGGAATCGAGTGCCGATGGCCTGGCATGGACCTATTCGCCCATGGTGGATGTCAGTCGCGATCCCCGCTGGGGACGGGTTGCTGAAGGCGCCGGAGAAGACACATACCTGGGTTGCCTGGTGGCAGAGGCTTATGTACGCGGTTACCAGGGTGATGACCAATCAGCCAATAACACGATTATGGCCTGCGTGAAACACTTTGCCGCTTACGGTGATGCCGAAGCCGGCCGGGAATACAACACCGTGGATATATCGAAACTGACATTATTTGAATATTATTTACCACCTTTCAAAGCGGCCATTGATGCAGGAGTGGGTTCGCTCATGACCGCCTTCAATGAGATCAGCGGTGTTCCCGCTACATCCAACAAATGGCTCTTGCGTGATTTATTAAGAGAGCAGTGGGGATTTGATGGGTTTACCGTGTCGGATTACACTTCCATCAATGAATTGGAAAATCATGGGGTGGCTGCCGATACAAGTCAGGCTGCTGAATTGGTCATAAAAGCGGGCGTGGATATGGATATGCAGGGAAGCGCTTATCTCCACTACCTCAAACAGCTTGTGGAAGAAGGCAAAATTACGGAAGATCTGATCGATCAGGCAGTGCGGAGAGTAATTGAGGCAAAAATGAAACTGGGATTATTTGATGATCCCTATAAATACTGTGATGAAGAGCGGGTAAAAATCGATATCATGAATGCTGAGCAGCTTGCCGCTGCCCGTGAATCGGTGGCAAAGAGTTGCGTTTTATTGAAAAACCAAAACCATACCCTGCCGATATCGAAGGATGTCAAATCGATTGCCATCATTGGTCCACTGGGAAACTCGAAAAAAGACATGCTGGGCAACTGGATGGCAGCCGGCGAACCCAAAAAAGCGGTGACCCTGATGGAAGGAATGATTAACAAAGCCGGTTCATGTGCGTCGGTGAAATGGATGGAAGGCTGCAAAGTGAATGATCCCGACAAAAGCGGATTTGCGGAAGCCGTGAACCTGGCCAGACAATCCGATTTTGTTATTCTTGCCCTGGGCGAACACGGCTGGATGAGTGGTGAAGCTGCCAGTCGCACCGACATCGGACTTCCAGGCGTTCAAAACAACCTGGCCGAAGCAGTGATCAAAACCGGTAAACCAACAGCCGTCGTGCTTTTTAACGGCAGACCGCTGACCATCACCAAACTCGATGAAATCGCGCCGGCCATCCTCGAAACCTGGTTTGGCGGAACCCAGGCCGGAAACGGCATTGCCGATGTGCTGTTCGGCGATTATAATCCTTCAGGGAAACTCACCATGACTTTCCCGCGCAGTGTGGGACAGGTACCCATTTATTACAACCATAAAAATACAGGAAGGCCCATCAACCCCGAAAGACCTGATTTTAAATACCTGTCGAAATACCTCGACTCACCCAATGACCCGCTTTATCCTTTCGGCTATGGCCTGAGCTATACCACTTTCAAATACGATGGCCTATCGGTCGAGGTAGAAGGCGATCAAATTAACATCCGGGTCAAAGTATCGAATACCGGCGATATGGATGGCGAAGAGGTGGTGCAATTGTATGTTCAGGACAATATCGGAACGATCACCAGACCGGTAAAGGAGTTGAAAGGATTTCAAAAGGTGATGATCAAAAAAGGGGAATCCCGGATCCTGACATTCACTTTGACCAGAGACGATCTGGCCTTTTACCATCCCGATCTTACTAAAAATTTTGAACCGGGTGAATTTGTGGTTTATGTTGGGGGAAATTCTAAAGATACGGTTTCTGAAAAAATTATAATTGAATAGCTTTGTTGTCTACGACCCTATTGTGCTATTGCACATAAATTTTTTCAGTGAATTTATCCCCATTGGCAACAACATGGAACAAATAGACTCCTGTTTTTATAAAATTCAAGGCGACTTGTGAAAGGCCTGCAACAACGGTTATTTTTTTGTTCTCAATAATCCTGCCTTGCAAATCATAAACAAATAAATCAAACTTTCCTGTCAATCTATTTGGTAGTGTGAATTGGAAAGTATTCTCAATTGATTGGATAATCCTGATATGATCCTCATCCCGCTGTTGTTCTATTACTTCCGTATAAATGTACCTTTCAAAATAAATGTCGTTGTCGGTATCATAATCGATGGCATGGGTCCATACAAGGTTCAAACCGATTGTTTTCGTGTAAAGATCAAGAGTAAAAGCAGGTTGAGTATTGTGGGTATTGTCAAAAGTGATTTGTTCTTCAAATGACCAGTTCAATCCATCGGTCGAAGATTTCCTGTAAAGGTTGTAGGCACCGTTTTTATAGGTGGCATAATATAGCCAATATTCAATATCTATACAACCACAGCAAGGATCGTGGGAATTCCCTGAATTTGTAATGGTTGTTTCATCCGACCAGTTGATCAGGTCCGTGGATGTCTTCACATTCACGTCATACTGATTATTTCCCATATTCCGGTGATATGCTGCGAGGTATCCGTAAAACGGATGTCTGCAAATCCTGATCCGGTAGGCACCCGATTGAACCAGGGTTTTGTTTTGATCCCACTGGTTTGTTTCTGAACAGTATGAAACATAGCCCCCGCTTCCCATTCTAACATAGGTCATTATCATGGAGCCATCTCCTTCAACAATGACATCCGGATCGTAAACATCCTGGTCAGCATCCCATCCCAGGTCAATCTGGTGGTCGTTCACCCAATTAATCCCGTCGATGGACGAAATGGTCCGTATCTTATAGGTTCCCGTTTCATCGGATGCATAGTATGACCGTATGCTATCATCCGGAGTAACAACAACAGAATGGGTGGATTGATTTCCTGCTTTCACTACAACAGGTTCCAGACCGCTCCAGGAGTACCCGCTATCCCAGGATATTGAAATAAACAAATCGCCCGAGCCCCAATCGGGGTTGCGTTCAATCATGGCAATCAACCTTGAATCGGGTAACCTGCATATTCTACCGATGATGTCGTTATCCGGTCCACCTGAAATCAACACCGGTTGGGCCTGAATAATTACCTGAAAAAAAAGAAATGAAAAAAGCAAAATTCCGAAATTGGTTCTCATGTTATTTTATTTGGTCCAAATTTAAGAAACTCCGGGAATATGGGTAACATTTATTGCGATCCATAATTTAAGGTATCTTTACATTTTGAAAATTTGAAAAGCTAAATTATGAATATAGAGGATACAAATCCAAGCCTTCAATTTCTAGGTGCGGCAGGTACGGTAACCGGCTCCAAATACCTGCTATCGATAAACGGTATCAATATCATGATCGATTGCGGATTGTTCCAGGGATTGAAAAACCTGCGGGAACTCAACTGGATGGAGCTGCCTTTTCCTGTTCATGAAATTGACCATGTTATTCTGACGCATGGACACCTGGATCATATAGGTTATTTGCCCAGATTGGTCAACCAGGGATTTAAAGGCAGTATTTTTTGCACGGAACCTACCAGGGACCTGGCGGAGATCATTCTGAAAGACAGTGCACGCATCCAGGAAGAAGATGCGGAACATGCCAATATTCACGGTTACACTAAACACAGCCCTGCCCTGCCGTTGTATGACCTTAAGGATGTTGAAAAAACCTTACCGATGCTTAAATCGGTATCACTAAATGAATTTGTTACTCTTCCTGGAGAAATCCGGTTCAGATTCAGGAAAAATGCGCATATACCGGGTGCGGCTTTTGTTGAGATCGACATTGGTGAAAAAAAAGTTGTTTTTTCAGGAGATATTGGCCGGCCCAACGATCCAATGTTACTATCCCCTGATAAACCGGAAAAAGCAGATTATCTGATAGTAGAATCAACATACGGCGACCGGCTGCATCCCAACAAATCGACCGAGGATGATATTCTTAGAATCATACTGAATAGTCTCGAAAAACACGGACCTTTGATTGTTCCTAGTTTTACCGTTGACCGGGCACAGGACTTTATGTACTTCATCTGGAAATTAAAACAGCAGAACAAAATTCCCGATATCCCGGTTTATCTCGACAGTCCGATGGGAAACGATGTCAGCAAATTATTCCTCAAATACCCGGAATGGCTGAAATTGGGACCCGAAGTTTTTAAGGAAGTATTTAAAAGCACCCGCATGGTTCGATCTGTTGAAGAGACGAGACATCTTGCCAAAAATTACCATCCGAGGATCATCATTGCAGGAAGCGGCATGATGAATGGCGGGCGGATATTGCACTATCTTGAGTCGCATCTGGATGATCCCAAGGCAACTGTCATTATTCCCGGTTACCAGGCAGCCGGTACCCGTGGCCGGATGATCAGTGAGGGAGCGGAAGAAATAAAGATTCACGGGCATTATTATAAAGTCAGGGCTAACGTTGAGCACATACACACCATGTCGTCTCACGCCGATCAGGGTGAAATTCTGGACTGGATGTCCGGTATTGAAGAAAAGCCTAAAATGGTCTTCATTGTGCATGGTGAACCTCATGCCTCACAGGTTTTGCGGGTTAAAATAAAGGATCAATTGGGTTGGAATTGTGTTGCTCCGCAATTGTTCGATAAATTCATCCTGAACCTGAATTAGTGATAAACCGGTGATTTCCTGATTAAAACACGTTTAGGCATTCCGGCATTTTTTAATAATTTTGCACCCCGGTTTTACTTTAAAAGTGAAAGAGTCACGGTTGTTGAACAATTTGTATAAACAACCGTTCACTGTATTTTATAATTTAACATGGAAACTTTAATAACAAATAAATTCAAAGTACAAAGCATTAGAAATATAACACCGACTACCTACGTAGTTCGCATGGATCGTAAAGGTATGAAATTTAGTCCGGGTCAAAACCTGAACCTTGGATTACCCGGGGATACTGAAAAGAGGGATTATTCGATATATAGTTGTCTTCATGACGATTTCCTGGAAATCCTGGTGAAAGAAGTTGAAGACGGTTTGGTTTCCAGGCAATTGAAACGAGTGAAACCCGGTGAAGCCCTGGAAGTTGACGGTCCGTTCGGATTTTTTACCATTAAGGACGAATACTTGCATAGTAAAAAATTCATATTTATTGCCAGTGGCACAGGGATCGCGCCATTTCACAGCATTTCGCGTTCACATCCCGGGATAAATTATACTTTGCTACATGGAATCAGGTACCTGGATGAAACTTATGATAAACAGGATTATCCGCCTGACCGTTATATTTCATGTGTGAGCAAGGAAGAGGGAGGTAGCTTCAGAGGAAGGGTTACTGATTTTATCAGGCAAAATCCGGCTGAAAAAGATGGCATTTATTACCTGTGCGGCAATGTTAATATGATTTACGACGTTTTTGATATACTGAAAGAACAGGGAGTACCTTCGGAGAATTTGCATGCGGAAGTCTATTTTTAAATTTTATAGATTTGTAAATAAATTGTGTTATTCGCTATCGCTATGGAAACAATTGCATTAAATATTCAAAATAAAGAAGTCAAAGAAAAAATCATCCGCTTTCTTAATGACTTTGTTCAATCGGATATTGAAATTACGAGTATTGAAGACTTAAAAGATTTATTGATCCTTGAAGAGGCAAAAAAAGATAATGAAGAAAATATTCCACTAGAATCAGTGCTTAAAGAATATGGCATTGAAGATAGAAATAAATAGAAAAGCCTACAAAGACCTCAACAATCTCCCACGAAAAGAAGCGATCAAAATTTTGTTGGAGATTAAAAAGCTTAGGAATTTCCCGGAGGTCACAAATATCAAGAAGTTATCGAATTTTAAGCCTTCTTTCAGGAAAAGGGTTGGAAACTACAGGGTTCTTTTTGATCAAATGGATGAAAAGATCATTATTTACAGAATTCTGCACCGAAAAGAGAGTTTTAAATAAAACATTGTAAGATACGACGTTTTTGATATACTGAAAGAACAGGGGTGTAGATTCGGAAAATTTACATGCGGAGGTCTATTTTTAAAGTCCAAATTACGAACAACAAATAATCAAAGTAAAAAGCATAAAAACTGAAATATGCTAAGTGAGAAAAACAAAAGTGATCTTGAGGAGAGGCTGGTTAGATATGCTGTGTTGATCATTGAAATTGCTGAAGGTTTACCCAAAAGTTATACCGGAATGCATTTAGCCGGACAAATGATCCGGTCGGGAACATCACCGGCATTGAATTACGGAGAAGCATCCAGCGCTGAATCCAAGAAAGACTTTATTCATAAAATAAAAATTGTTCTTAAGGAACTAAAAGAGACCCGCGTTGCACTCAAAATTGTTGAACTGGCAACTCTGTATCCCAATAATGAAAAACTGAGTAAGGCAATCGATGAAAGCAATGAACTGATTGCAATATTCATCACCAGTGTTAATACAGCAGTGAGAAATCTCAGACAACAATGATCGCTTAAACTACTTTATACTTTTAACTTCGATTATTTGATATTTTGACTTTGAAATGAAATACCACATCATAACACTCGGTTGCCAGATGAACATGTCGGACACGGAACGGACAAGGCCCGTGATCGAAAGGATGGGCTATGAGTGGACCGATAACGAGGATGAAGCGAGCCTGGTGGGCATCCTGGCCTGTTCGGTGCGTCAAAAGGCCATTGACAAGGTCTACACACGCATACATAAATGGAATAAACGGAAAAACAAGGAAAATCTGCTCACTTTCGTAACCGGTTGCATATTGCCCTCTGATAAGGAACGTTTTTTAAAATTGTTCGATATCGTTTTCCCCATGAGTGAGCTACAGGAATTGCCCTCCATGGTCAGGCAGTACGGGATCGTTACACCAACTAGCCTCCGTGAGGATAAAGAAGTGATTTATCAAAATCCTAGGATCAAAGAACTTAAGGAAAAGGCAGCAGATCTCATTCTTAACGAACATATGGCAGATTTCTGGAATATCAACCCAACTTATGATTCAAATTTTGAAGCCTTTGTTCCCATTCAGAATGGTTGCGATAAATTCTGCACTTTCTGTGCTGTACCCTATACCCGCGGAAGGGAGGTTTCCAGGCCTTCAACAGAAATCCTGGAAGAAGTTGAAAACCTGGTGGAGCAGGATTACAAATCGATTACTTTGCTGGGACAGAATGTCAATTCCTACGGTTTGGATAAAAAAGGGGATGAGATCAGCTTTCAGGAGTTGCTAAGGCGAATTGGCGAATTGGGAATTAAGTCGGGGAAGGAATTTTGGGTTTATTTCACCTCACCCCATCCCCGCGATATGACCGATGAGGTGATTGAAGTTATTGCTCGCTATCCCAACCTGGCCAAACAAATTCATCTTCCCGTTCAATCGGGTGACGATAAGGTATTGATCCGGATGAACCGCAAGCACAACATGGAGAAATACCGGCACATTGTTCATACAATCCGAAAGCTTATTCCGCAGGCAACACTGTTTACCGATATCATCGTTGGCTTTACCGGCGAAACGGATGAACAATTCGAAAGCACACGCCGCATCATGGAAGAGTTCAAATACAACATGGCCTACATCGCCCAATATTCCCAACGTCCCGGTGCTGTAAGTTCACGGTGGGTGGACGATGTGCCAAAAGAAGTCAAAAAAGTACGCTATCATACCCTTACCGGTGACCTGATGAAAATCTCCCATGAACATAACAAAACAATGGTCAGTAAAACTTTGCGGGTGCTGGTTCGCGGAAAAGAACGAAAAGGCGAATTCCTGAACGGGCTCACCGAAGGTAAGATCAACGTTCGGATTCCTTTAACTGACAATGACCTGATTGGGCAGATTGTGGATGTGAAGATCACCTCGGCGACGGAGTTTTCGCTTGCGGGGGAACTGGTTAATAAGTCTTCAATGTCAATAGTATAAATAGTATTATGAATTGGCCAGACACTGTTCGATTATTTTGAAAAACGAATTCAAACCAGATTAATGAACCGGAAGGTAGCATTTAAAACACTAGGCTGCAGGCTGAATCAGTATGAGACCGATTCGGTGATGTCGGATTTTGTGAATGCCGGTTATGAGATCGTTGATTTTAACCAACCGGCCGATGCTTATGTGATCAATACCTGCACGGTAACTAACATGGGCGATCACAAGTCGCGGCAGGTGATCAGCCAGGCTTCGCGGAGGACTGAGGATGCGGTGTTGGTGGTGACAGGCTGTATGGTGAACAACCACAAGGACAAACTCGATCAGAATGATCGAATCACTTATGCGATTGAGAATGATCGAAAAGGATCAATCTTTCATTTGCTCGACAGCCATTTCAAGGGAGAAATTGTTCATCCCGATGAATTAATCAGGGATCGTTTTGCATTTGGTGCTGCAGAAAACAGTTTTCACAGCCGAAGCCTGATCAAGATCCAGGACGGATGCAACAATTTTTGTACTTTCTGTATTGTACCTCATGTGCGTGGAAGGGCTGAAAGCCGCCCCTATTTTGATGTCGAAAAAAACATCAGGGAAGTGCTGGAATTTGGCTATAGGGAAATTGTCCTTACAGGTGTAAATATCGGAAGGTATGAACATGAAGGATTGAATTTTGAAGGGTTGGTAGAAAAAATACTGAACATTCCGGGTGATTTCAGGGTCAGAATTTCTTCCATTGAACCGGAAGGTTTTGGTGACAAACTCTTTGAAATGTTCGGTCATCCCAAACTTACTCCACACCTTCACATGTGCCTGCAAAGCGGTTCGGAAAAGATTTTACTGAAAATGCGAAGGCAGTACACGGTGGATCAGTTTACAAGTATGGTGAATAAAATCAAATCAAGAATACCCGATTTCAATTTTACAACTGATATTATTGTCGGATTTCCGGGCGAAACAGAAGAAGATTTCCTCGACACCTGTCGTGTGGCTGATGAGATCGGGTTTAGCCACATCCACACCTTCAAATATTCGGTGCGGAAAGGAACACGGGCTGAAAGACTACCCGACCATCTTTCGGAAAAGGTCAAAAACGAACGCAGTGCCGTTATCCGGGATCTTGCAGAAAAGCACAAAAGAGCCTACCGCAGATCATTCATCGGCAAAGAACAAACCGTACTTGTTGAAAAAATCGACAGCCGGGGATTTGCGCATGGATATGGGGAGCATTATATGCCGGTAAGGTTCAAGGCAGATGAACATACTTTGGTAAAAAATTTCCGTAGCGTTAAAATAACAAGTCTGGATAAAGGGAACGATCCGGAGTTGGTGGGAAAAGTGTAAAATTTGCGATCCAAAACGCAAAATTCATAGTAAATTTGCATTACGAAAAATGGATTAAAGTACAGCAGAACTATATTATTATGGAAATCACAGGCAGAATCATACAATTTCTACCCGAGGTGAAGGGAGAAGGCAAAAACGGACCCTGGAAAAAGCAGGAGTTCATCATCGAAACACAGGAACAATACCCAAAGAAAGTTTGCATTTCGAGCTGGAACGACAAGGCCGGATTAAGCAATTTTTCAGAAAACGACATGGTAACGGTAGGCATCAACATCGAAAGCCGCGAATACAACGGCAGGTGGTTTACCGATGTGAGAGCCTGGAGAATGGCGAAGGCCGATCAACCTGGAGTACCGCAGGGAGAAAACCCGGTTTACTCCGAACCGGATGAGGCTCTGATGAACGACAACCCGACCGATGATCTCCCGTTTTAAGTGCCTCAACTTGGAAAGTATATCATCATTGCCGGAATCCTGATCGTAATTGCCGGTTTGATTCTTTATTTCTTTGGAGACAAACTGGGCTGGCTGGGACGTTTGCCCGGTGATATCCGCATCGAAAGGGAAAATTTCAGGTTTTATATTCCCATCACAACCATGATCCTGTTGAGCGTTTTAATCAGCATTTTACTTTGGATCATCCGGAGATTATTTTGACTTTGTTCATTTAAATTACAGAAATATACACTTCAGTATATCATTTTGGCAACTGGTCCTTTTATTTTCAACCGATCTGTTCTTTGCCATTATTTTTGCCGATGTAATATGCCTGATATGAAAAAGGTTGTAATCATAAATGGAAATCCTGGCGATCAAAACCCCGGTTTTGATTCATACCTGCATCAATTTAACAAAGCAATGCTACAAAACGGGTATCAATCTGAAATCATACATCTGAAAAATATGAACATCATTTCCTGTACGGGTTGTTGGGGATGCTGGGTCAAAACACCCGGAGAATGCCTTTTCCAGGATGATACGATGCTTATAAGAAACCAAATCATCCATTCCGACTGGGTTGTATTCGCATCTCCTTTGATCATGGGATTTACTTCCGCTTTGTTGAAAATGGTGCAGGACAAGTTAATACCGCTACTCCATCCATACATCGAACTGGTGAACAATGAATGCCACCATATGAAACGATACGACCATTATCCTATGCTGGGCCTCATTTACAGTCCCGAACCGGAAAGCGACAAAGAGGATATTCAAATAGTAAACAATATTTATAAACGGTTTGCATTGAATTTTAAATCGGAGCTTATTTTTTCTCAATCTATTGATCAACCTGTCAATTCACTGGTTCATGAAATTATCAATCATTAATGGAAGTCCGAGAGGCAAACTGAGCAACACCAGTCTTTTACTGGAAAAATTCAAGGAAGGATTTTTATCGGTCGAAAAAAGCGTGGAGTTGAAAGAAGCTTTCGTGAAATCGAAGAATGAACAAGTCAAGCTGATTAATATGTTCCTGGAATCGGATATCCTGATCATTGCATTTCCGCTATACACCGATGCCATGCCCGGTATAATGAAATCGTATTTTGAAATACTACAGCCATATCAGTGTACAAATCCGAAACTTCGGCTGGGATTTATCGTTCAGTCGGGTTTTCCCGAAGCTCATCATTCGTGCTTTATTTCGATATATCTTAAGAAATTATCCCAACGTCTTGGGGTTCATTACCTGGGAACCGCCATTCGTGGTGGGATTGAAGGGATCAAAATACAGCCCAAATGGATGACCAGAAAAACTTACGATCTGTATTACGACCTCGGCCAATATCTGGCACTTGACTGGGAATTCAATGAAAAAGTACTAAAAAAACTGGCCCAACCAAAACATTTGTCTGGTTTTCGGCTTTTCAACTACAAATTACTTCGGTTGACAGGATTGGCTGATTTTTACTGGAACATGCAGTTAAAAGATAACAAGGCTTATGAATTACGTTTTGCGAAACCTTATTCGAACAATTAGTTAAAATATATCACAATGGTAGAAACAAAAAACCAATTGTCCCGGATCATTGAAAATTACAAATTAATGGCTCCATATTACGATGATGGAGCAAATACAATGGCAGCCAGAATTTCGGATTTTGTTACCCGTTCCAATTTACTTCACTCGTTATCGAACCTGCAAATAAAAAGCATTCTTGATGCAGGTGGCGGTTCAGGCCAATGGGCCGTTTTCCTTGCTGAACAAGGTTATGATGTAACCATTATGGATGCCAGTCCTGATCTCCTTGAACTTGCACAAAATAAAATCCTGGAGAAGAACCTTTCCATTCGTATAATTGAAGGCAATATCGAGCAGACTCCTTTTGAAAAAAATACATTTGATATGGTGTTTGCGGAAGGGGGCGTTATTTCCCTCACTCCCAATCCCAATAAAATGCTCAGGGAGTTTAACCGTGTTCTTAAATCTGGAGGCTATATCTGGATCGATTACCTGAACCTGGTCGGCTGGACACTTTTGCAAACCGACATTAAAAACAAACTTCAGCTTATTAAAAAAGAAGAAGCTGATTTGGCCTTCAATGATGCTGGTTTGACATTCCGCTTATTCATGTCAAAAAAAATCAGGTACATGCTTTATGAAGCCGGATTCCTTGACCTGAAGGAATTTGGTAACGGCATTTTGACCCACCCCATGATGAAGGACGAAGAATTGACCGGTATCAATTTTGAAAAAATAGCCGAAGCAGAGCTGAAGTTCAGTAGGAATTATAATTCAACGGGAGCAGCATTCCATATCCAGGTACTTGCTCAAAAAATCATTTATTGATCCGTCGTCGATAAACCTCCTGACATTTCATTAAAACTTTTTACTGAGTTTTAATTTATTTCTGTTTGTATTGCAGGGAATGAGATTGGCCGATCCGAAAAATAATAATATCCTGATAAAAACCAGATTGCGTATATCTATGCTTTGATTTCATGCGATTTGAGAACAGTGGCCAAAAAAAATCCCCGGTAGATGGCCGGGGATTGATATTGTTGAGATATTGAATTTAATCCTCATCTTCCTGCGATTCCTCGTAAGCCTTCAATAACTGCTGCTGTACATCGGGCGGTACGTTGGCATATTCGGCAAATTTCATGGAATACATGGCACGGCCACTGGTAATGGAACTCAATGCAGTCGCATATTTGTTCATCTCAGCCAACGGTGCCCTGGCACTGATCTTCTGGTAGTTTCCTTCACGGTCCATTCCCATGATCACAGCCCTCCTACCCTGAAGATCGGTCATCACATCACCCATCCGGTCTTCGGGAACCAAAACTTCAACATCATAAATGGGTTCCAAAATCTGCGGTCCGGCATTCTTAAATGCTTCCTTGAATGCATTCCGTCCTGCCAGCTTAAATGAAATTTCATTAGAATCAACCGGGTGCATTTTACCGTCAAAGACATAAAAAACAATATCACGGGCATATGAACCGGTTAGCGGGCCTTCTTCCATTTTTTCCATGACGCCTTTTAAAATGGCAGGCATGAACCGGGTATCAATGGCACCTCCAACTATACTATTATTCATGATAAGCTTGCCACCCCATTCGAGTTTTATTTCTTCCGAGCCGCGAACCGGGAATTCCGTAGTCCACGACATTCCTTCAGTATATGGTTCGATCATCATGTGAACCTCACCAAATTGTCCCGCACCACCTGATTGCTTTTTATGCCGATACATCGACTTGGCCGGTTTGGTAATTGTTTCCCTGTAAGGAATTTTTGGGGCAAGAAATTCAATCGGAATTTTATCCAGGTTTTCTATTTGCCATTTGGTAACATTCAGGTGAAGTTCGCCCTGTCCGCCAACAATCAATTGCTTTAATTCTTTTGAGTATTGTACAACAAGTGTTTGATCGACCTTGTGCATTGCGGTCAAAATCGAATTCAGTTTTTCATCATCGGCCTGGTTTTTGGCTTTTACAGCTACCCGGTATTTAGGTTCCGGAAACTCTATGGGAACAATTGCGTCATCCGAAAGTTTGGGGGTATTGAGGGTAGTATTTGTCGGGCTGTTTTTCAACTTCACGGAGGCAGCGATATCACCGGCTAAAACCTTGGTTATTTTTTCGCGGTTCTTACCATATACGGCAAATATCTGGCCCAAACGTTCCTTGGCATCGGTTTTGGAATTTACAAGGTCAGCGCCTTCATCGATCTCGCCATTGTAAACCTTAAAAAATGAAACTTCACCGAAATGGGGTTCGATGGATGTCTTGAATATAAAAGCACTTACAGGCCCCGTAGGATTGCAGTTAAATTCTTTTCCTGAAGTGGTTTTTACTGGAGGCATTTCATCAGGGGCGGGTGCATTGTTGCAAATGAACTCAAGCAGCCTGTTGACTCCCATATTGTGCTTGGCTCCAACGCATAAAACAGGGAAAAGTCCCCTTGTGCGCAACCCGACCTTCAAAGCCTGTCTCATTTCATCTTCAGTAAGGGTTCCGTTTTCGAAGAATTTTTCCATCAAAGCCTCATCGCTTGATGCCAGATCCTCTATCATGGCTGCCTGCAATTCCTCGGCTTTGGCCTTCTCACCGTCAGGAATGTCAGTAATTGTTGCTTTACTGCCATCTTCCGGGAATTTGAACATTTTCATTTTCAGCAAATCGATCACGGTATCGAAACCGTGTCCCGGATTAACAGGATACTGAATTATCGAAAGGCTGCCACCGAACTGGGTCTTCATTTGCCGTATGGTCTCATCAAAATTGGAGTTTTCGTGCTCCAGATGATTGATGGCAAAAATAACAGGTGTATTTAATTTACTGGTATTTCTCCATCCTATTTCGGTACCAACTTCAACTCCGTTTTGGGCATTAATTACCATCACTGCTGTATCTGCCACTTTTAATGCTGCTGTTACTTCACCAACAAAATCATCAAACCCGGGTGTGTCGATTATATTCACTTTTTTATCGTTGAACTCGGTGTACATGACAGTTGAAAATACCGAATTTTCCCGCTCCAATTCAATTGGCCTGTAATCCGAAATGGTATTTTTATCATCGATAGACCCTCTGCGGTTAATAATACCACCTTCAAAAAGCATATCTTCTGCCAGAGTTGTTTTACCGGATTTTGCTCCTCCCACCAGGGCGATGTTCCGGATGTCTTTTGTTTGGTATACTTTCATTGTATTTATTATTCTTAAAAATTTAAAGATCGATTTTCTAAAGAGGGGGCAAAAGTAACAAAATATAAAGAATTAAAAAACAATCCTTTGTAAATAATTTTATTTCATTTAGCCAAATTTTTTATTCGCTTAAAGGTTCTTAATCAAGCTTTTAACCTGAACCCATTGTTGTTCATCCATTTTTGGGCCTATGACTTCAATTGTTTTGCCTGCAGTGATCGAACCGATGTTTCCGCACTTATCCAAAGGTAAATCATGGATGAGGCCATAAATGAATCCGGCGGCATATAAATCCCCGGCCCCGGTAGTGTCAATACTGTCGGCCTTTATGGATTGAATGTTATGTTTTTCGTTTCCTTTTTTAATTAAAGAACCTTTTGAACCAGTTTTAACAATGGCAATATCGCACAGATCGGAAAAATGAACCAGGGCATCATCAGGCTCTTTACCTGTAAATGATTTGGCTTCCTCCTCATTGGCAAAAACGATGTCAACATATTCCTTCAATATCTTTTTTAAAAACTCCAGGTTCTCCTCCACTACATTATAACTGGCCATATCCAGCGTAACAATCAGGCCTTGTTGCTTGGCCATTTTAACCGCTTTTTCAATGAGTTCATGGTTTTGAACCAGGTAACCTTCGATATGGAAATATTGGTATTCGTTAAAAAGCTCAGGCCTGATGTCATCAGGGCCCAATTCCACCGCAGCTCCCAGGTAAGTGGCAAATGTACGTTCAGAATCCGGGCTGATCAAGGCCATGGCTCTTCCGGATGGCGTTTTGCTTTTCAGAAGATGGGGTTTAATTTTACTATTCTGCATATCCTTTTCAAAAAAATCACCGGTTTCGTCCTTGCCTACCTTACCGATAAAACCGGTTTCTATACCCAGTCTGGCCAATCCATGAATAGTATTTGCCGCTGATCCGCCCGAAGCTATTTGTTTGGAAAGGTGTTCAGTGCCGATATTGACCATATTGCTAAACTCAAAATCGACCAGTTGCATGCTTCCTCTCGGGAGTTTAAATTTGATCAGAATATCATCACTCTCAAGTTTTACCAAAATGTCAACCAGGGCATTGCCCATTCCGAGAACTTTCGCCATAATATATAAAATACAGGGTTATAAAGATCAAATCTGAACCCGGATTTACACTGAAATTCAGGGTCTTTAAATTTTTGGGCAAATGTATTGTTTATTTGGAATAAATAACTAATTTTGCACTCCCTTTTTGGGAAACGTACATTTAAACACTAATAAATTCCCCAATAGCTCAGTTGGTTAGAGCGATTGACTGTTAATCAATAGGTCCCTGGTTCGAGTCCAGGTTGGGGAGCCTTGAAGCCGGCTTTTGACCGGCTTTTTTGTTTAACTTCTAACGACATTGATATCCTTCGGCTCATAGGCTTCCTTAAATGATAATTTAGTTTTTTAATTCATCATCAATGGCTTTCACAAGCGAGCATTGCAGCTAAAAAATTTGGTGCTGACAATGGAAAAGGATTCCGTTATTAGTAACTTTTGAAAATACATTTTAAATTCGAAATCAGATTTTTGTAAATTTATGCCATGATTTAAAAACCTGATTTTAAACAAACACAATATCTATAACGTTCTTTTATGATAATAACCAATTTACATGGTTAATTAAATCTTTTTCAGTTTAATGAAATTGTACTTTTTAGAATAACTATACCCTTACTTGAATTGTTTTTGAACTGCCAATACTAGATTAACTAAACAAAAAACTATTAAGTCCAATGATTAAATCAATATTAGCCGACCATGTGACGGAGGACAACCTGTTCCTGGAAAACATTCTCCGTGCCGATTTTCCCGATATTCATATTTCCGGTAAATCACAATCAATTATAGAAACTGCCTTGCTCATTAATCAATTTAAGCCCGAATTGATATTCATTAATATTGAATTACCGCTCAATAAAGGATTAAACCTTAAGCATTATTATTCGGATGTTAATTTTGAAATAATATTTACAGCGACAACGGTGAATCACGCGGTTGAGGCTTTCGGTTGCAACGCTTGTGGATATTTGATAAAACCCATAAGCGCTGATATGCTTTCAAATGCCGTAAATAATTTCAATAATAAAAACTATCAAAAGAAGCAAAATAGCAGGAACAAAATGATAGCGGAAAAGTATCTGCAATATTCTTCCAGTGAAGATGTTATCGGCATCCCCACGATTGAAGGTTTTGAATTTATATCGATCAACGATATCATCAGGTGTGAAGGTTTACAGAAATGTACGCAGGTTATCACTAAGGAAAGATCCGATATAATCAGTTCTTATAACCTTGGGGAATTCAGGAAGATGTTGGAACCTTATGGATTTTACAGCCCGCATAAATCGCACCTGATCAACCTGAAATACATTCGAAAGTACCATCGAGAAGGGAATATTCTGATGATCAACAATTCTTTTGTACCGGTTGCCAAACGAAAAAAATCGGAATTCCTGACCAGGGTCAAGCATTTATAAGTCGAAACCCTTTAAATCTTTCTTTTTACCCTTTGATTCCCAAATCCTGTACTTTGGTCGGATACGGATTGTTTTTTCCAGCCTTTAGTCTTTCCTTTATACCGCATTATTAACAGATAATTCACGGTTTACCTAATTGACTTTCAATGGAATTCAAAGTTCAGCGCATACAATTGTCCAATGAAAACCAAAGTGACATGGATTTTAATCCGGCTACGGGAAATACCGATGTTATTGTGACCCTAAATAGCGGTAAAAAATTCATTACCTCTTTTTATTCGTATGGAAATATTGAGGTTCTGGCAGAAAAGCATCAGGAAAACGGTGAATTCCTTGAAGGTGAATATTTCTGGGATAAAAATATGGTTTTGGTTAAGGATTGTGAAAGAAAAACAATTGAACTGGTGGTGAATGATATAATCGACGAAGGAAATTTTCCATTGGCTTTCAGGCCACTTTAGGTTCAATAATTCCAAATGTTCTTGCCTAAACATTTCAGCCGGAAAATGGGACTGACGTGGCGAAGCTGTCTTTAATAATTATATCTGTAAAAGGGTTTTAAAAGAAATCGGAAATGATATTTCAAATATTAGAATTATTAACAGGTCAACTGAATTCCTATTACACCGGACTTGAAAAGCCCAGCGGGCTGGATAACATCCCGACCGCCATACTGAAGAACATTTCGTTGCTTGACGATGAGGCTTTACAAAGTACCAACAATATCATTCTCACACTGGTCAATATCTCGGAAGAATCCACCATGAAAAACAATCCCGCCCATGCTATCCGCAACAATCAAATGGTGGAATATAATAATCCCACCGTAAACCTGAATCTTTACGTATTGTTTTCACTTTGTATGACCAATTACGACCATGCCTTGATCTACCTTTCGCACACGATCAATTATTTCCAGGGCATGTATACTTTCAACAGGCAAAACAGTGTTTCAACGGAAGACGGATTACCCGACGATTTCTACGTGATAATGGATTTGCATTCATTAACGTTCGAGCAGACCAATTTTCTATGGAGCACGTTAGGCGGCAAGCAGCACCCATTCGTACTTTACAGGCTAAGACTGTTGCAAATGCAACGGAAAAGCACCATGGAAACCAGGGGAACAATAAAACAGGTCAGGATTGACGAAAAGGAAAATTCCTGAAAAAAATAATTTGAACAGATGAGCATACTTATTAGATATAACATCTTATTCGAAGTGAAAATCCTGCACCATTACTTCCTGAACAGGGGCCTGGATGTATATGAGAAAATGACGGCTGAGGAGCAGGCTAATTTTATGCTCAAATACAATACCGGAGATTTTTTCGAGATTATTCCAACGTTGGAATGCCGCAAAACTTTGAATGTGCACCATTGCCTTTTTAAAACCAGCGCCCAGGGAATGATCGTCGGTTTGCGCGCTCAGCCTGATGAAGAGGACCCAGAAAAATTCAGGCCTTATATCCCGCTGGACAATGATCTTGAATTCACATTCCTGGTTTACCTCAGGGATTATGAATTCCTGAATTACACCGCCTTGCCGCTGGCAGACAACGAAGGCAGGGTATACGTTTTTACCAATATAAAGGGTAACACAACAAAACAATTTCCTTCTTTGAGCATAACACCTCCGCTTTTTAATAATGGCAAACAATACCTGCCCGGCGATATTCTTTCGAACAACCTGGCCAATCCAACCGAATTGTATATTGCCCATGTAAAAACAACAAGTAATACCGGAACGGCTACGGATTGGTTGACGGAGAAAAAAAGCGATGGTTTCCCAATGGCCTATGCAAATAGTGGTGACCGATTTACGCTGGTAAGAAGCAGTTTTACCTACACTGTGAAGACAGCAGATGTGGAGCCGTCTGTTACAGTTAAGAACAACATGGGTACTACGGTCACTCCAAGAATTGTTATACTTCCCGGTGAATTTAGAAAACTTCAGGTGGACATGCGGGATTTTACGGAAGGTTTTTATACAATGCACCTCGAATCAGCCGCCCCGGAGTATACGGATGACATCTCATTCTTTTTGATCCAGGAAAAAACTTCACCTTTCGGGATCATCCACCTGAAGGTAAAGAGCGATGTAAGCCAGTACGATATGGTTGATGCCCAGGGCTATTTGATGAATCCGGCTTATGATCTGCGTTTCCGCAACAGGGCTACGCATTGGCGTTACCTCGGAAATGATTTTAATGAAAATTCGGTTACCAAATCTCCTTTCCCGCTTACCCGGCATGGGTTCCTTGAAAATATAACGGTGAAGGACAAAAACAATGTCAATGTCGATGACCTGCCCAATCCTTCGGCAAGAATGGTAAAAACTGAAGCAATGGTCAGCAATACTGAAAAAAGATTTTTCTCAGAAATTCATATTAATAAATCCTAAAAAAATAAACATATGGCAACGACTTACAAAACGCCCGGAGTGTACGTTGAGGAAATTTCAAAGCTTCCGCCATCGGTGGCGCAAGTGGAAACCGCCATTCCTGCCTTTATAGGGTACACCCAGAACAATAGTTACAACGGACTGGCTTTGGTGAACAAACCAAAGCGGATCAAATCGCTTGCAGAGTTTGTGGAGATCTTTGGCCTTGCTGAATCTGCTGGCATCTTCACAGGTGCTGACAGTGGAATAAAGATCAGGAAAGAAAACAATGAATTCAAACTTGAAGGCTCATTAACCGATCCGTTGATAAATCTGAAATACAGGATGTATTACAGCCTGCAACTATATTTTGCAAACGGTGGCGGCCCGTGCTACATCATTTCCTGTGGTTCTTACGATGATGCTGACCTGACAGGTTCCACCCAAATGGCGACTGCTTTGGAGGCTTTGAAAAAAGAAGATGAACCTACCATCATCATTTTTACCGATGCTGTATCCTTCGAATATACGAATGATGGCAAAACCCTGTTTTACGATCTCTATAAAGCTGCCCTGACACAATGTGCAGAGCTTATGGACAGGATCACAGTAGTTGATGTTTTCCTGGATCCGGCAGAGAAGGGTGAAGTAGAATTCGACGATATAAAGGATGATTTCAGGACAAGGATCGGTAATCAGAATCTGAGTTACGGGATGGCTTATTACCCCTGGCTTAAAACCAGCCTCAATTATTATATTGATGAATCGGCCATCAGTATCATACGTGGAACAGGGGTTTCAAATACGGAGATCCCGGATAATACCGTTCTCCGAAAATATCCACCTGAAGGAGAGGTTGAAATTACCGACCCGGATACATCCCTCTACCATCACCAGAGTTCCATTTATGCGCTCATTAAGAAAGAAATAGAAAAGTTCAAGATCATCGCCCCGCCATCACCAGCCATTGCGGGAGTATATTGCACGGTCGACAACACCCGGGGAGTCTGGAAAGCCCCTGCCAATGTGAGCCTTACTTATGTGAGTGAACCGATAGTAAAAATCAATGACAATGACCAGAAGGACATGAACGACACTACGTCGGGGAAATCGGTGAATGCCATCAGGAACTTCACCGGAAAGGGCATACTGGTGTGGGGCGCACGGACACTGGCAGGCAACGATAACGAATGGCGCTATATTTCTGTGCGTAGATTTTACAACATGGTTGAAGAATCCTGTAAAAAAGCTTCGGAACAATTTGTTTTCGAACCGAACGACAAGAACACCTGGACCAAGGTACGCGCCATGATCGAGAACTTCCTGACCCTGCAGTGGAGGGCCGGTGCTCTAATGGGCGCCAAGCCGGAAGAAGCCTTCTTCGTGCGGGTGGGACTGGGTGAAACCATGACCGCCCTCGATATTCTTGAAGGCAGGATGATCGTAGAGATTGGCCTGGCGGTAGTTCGACCCGCCGAATTCATCATCCTTCGCTTCAGCCACAAAATGGCAGTTTCTTAAAAGTTAACTTAATCCAAAATTCATATGGCTTACAAAACTCCGGGCGTATATATCAAGGAAATATCACTTTTTCCGCCATCGGTCGCCCAGGTGGAAACAGCAATTCCCGCCTTTATCGGCTATACCGAAAAAGCCCGGGATGATGACGGTAAGGACGTGACAAACCTGCCCGTCAGGATCAAATCATTGGTGGAATTCCAGGCCTGTTTTGGGGGTGAATATATTCCGACCAGTTACAAGGTAATAGCCGACAGCACCAGGAACAATGCCCTGGTCTCTGTGACCCCCGAAAAAAGGTTCTGGCTTTATGATTCGATGCGGCAGTTCTTTGATAACGGCGGTGGCGATTGCTACATCGTGAGTGTAGGATCATTTACAGGGTCTATCGGTTTTGCCGAACTCAATGCTGGATTTGAAGTAATTAAAAAAGTGGATGAGCCCACCTTGCTCATTGCCCCGGATGCCCTCGGGCTGAAGGATGGGGGTGGCAATCCTGACATTACAAATTTCAGCAATCTCCAGGTAACCATGCTGAAGCAATGTGCTTCCTTGCAGGACCGGTTCTCCATACTGGATATCCTTAAAGGTTACCTCGCGGAGGATGCGATGAACAGCCCTGTTTCAGAATTCCGTGACAATATCGGAATTCAGAACCTGAGCTATGGAGCTGCCTATTATCCCTGGATCATTGCAAGCTACAATTATGATGTCAGTTTCAGGCAACTGAAGATTTTTGACCTGGCTGACACAAATACCGAGATCACTGACTATTCTTCGTATGCCAATGATAGCGATGAACTTGATTTGATATCGGCACTGAAAGCTACACAGGTTGACACAGATGCGGCTACCGAAATCACCGATCCGACAGTGGATGCTATGAAATTACGGGCGGAAGGCACTGATCTTATCAGGGAAATGCTCATTGGATATGAATCACTGGTAGCCTCAGGATCAGCCTACAAATCCAATTTTACCAATTATCTCAACCTTCTGGCCGGTATTGCCCGTTGTTTTAAAAAGGCAGAAAACGTTGCCCAGGCCGGTTCTGTTTTTCTAAGCGATATTGAATTATTGAAGGTTAACAGTGATCTGAACCAGGCCCTGGAATTCCTGGTATCCATTGAAAAGAATACCGATGTCCAGGCCAATACGCTTGCTACACGCACTCCTGCAATAGTGGAGGGTCTTTATGCTTTCGTTGAGCCGGATTGGTTTGGAAACAAAACCTTTGCTTCAATACCTGCGGAAGGCAACACTTATGAAAATTCCAATGCAGGGGCTGCGGCGATCATCAACGTGCTCAGGAATAGCACAGATGTTATCCTGAGCAAGTACCAGCAGTTGCTGGGATCGGCTCTCTTTAGCGAAAACCATGCAGAGTCGGCTGTATTTTCAGAGCATGAATTTTTCCATGGAGTAAGGGATAAAGTGCTGGAGCATATGCGAACACTGCCTCCTTCAGGAGCTATTGCCGGAATATACGCAACCGTCGACAATACCCGAGGTGTGTGGAAGGCACCTGCCAATATCAGCCTGTCTTCCGTCATTGGGCCGGCAGTGAGGATCAGCAACAAGGAACAGGAGAGCCTGAATGTACATACTAGCGGAAAATCGGTAAACGCCATCCGGGCTTTCATCGGCAATGGGACCCTTGTCTGGGGTGCCCGTACACTGGCCGGAAATGACAATGAATGGAGGTATATTCCTGTTAGAAGGTTCTTTATCATGGTGGAAGAATCGGTGAAGAAGGCAACAGAACCATTCACTTTCGAACCGAATAATAAAGGAACATGGGTTAAGATCCGTTCGATGATCGAGAATTTCCTCACCCTTCAGTGGAGAACGGGCGCCCTGTTTGGTGCCAAACCCGAAGACGCATTTTATGTAAATGTCGGCCTGGGTGAAACAATGACCGAACAGGACATCCTGGAAGGGCGCATGATCGTGGAGATTGGGATGGCCGCTGTGAGACCCGCCGAATTCATCATCCTTCGCTTCTCGCATAAAATGAACGACAAATAAAATATTGATAATTAATAAACTTTAAATCAAATAATCATGGCAAATTATCCGCTACCGAAATTTCACTTCCTCGTCCAATGGGGTGGGACCCGCATTGGATTTACCGAAGTCACCGGACTCACCAATGAGTTGGAAGTGATTGAGTACCGCGAAGGCAACAGCCCCGAGTACGGTAAAATCAAGATGCCCGGCCTGCACAAGTTTGGGAACATCACGCTAAAACGGGGCGTCTTCGCCAGCGACAATGAATATTACGACTGGTTGAACACGGTGAAGTTGAACACCATCGACCGCAGGGATATCATCATCAACCTGTTGAACGAGGAACACGAACCGGTGGTTAGCTGGAAGGTAAAAAATGCCTGGCCGGTAAAAATACAGGCACCCGACCTTAAATCCGACGCCAACGAGGCCGCCATAGAATCCATCGAACTGACCCATGAAGGGCTGGTCATCCAGAACGACTGATCATTGTTATGGCTGGGCAGGAGAAATATTATCCACCGGTTGGATTCCATTTCCGGGTGGTATTTAGCGGCATAGGCCAGAATGACATCGACAGCCGGTTTCAATCGGTTGCCGGCCTGAATGTGGAACTGGAGACAGAATCGATCAAGGAAGGCGGCGAAAACCGGTATGAACATGTATTGCCTGTCAGATCAAAATATCCTGTCCTGGTCTTGAAACGGGGACTGGTTAAAGATTCCGAATTGCTTACCAAATGGTGTAACAATGCCTTTATGCTACTGGAGATACAACCGGTTGACTTGATCGTCTCGCTCCTCAATGAAGAGCATGAACCCCTGATGACCTGGAATGTACGGCATGCCTGGCCCCGTAAATGGAGCCATAGCGACCTGAATGCCGAACAGTCGGGGTTAGCGATCGAAACATTCGAACTGCAATACCATTATTTCACTATTTCTTAGTTTTGAAATTATGCCAATAGAGATCAGGGAAGTGACCATTAAAGTCAGCGTGGACCAACCACAGCAAGAAAATGAAGTTCCCGACCGCAACAATGCCTTGTCAAAGTTTCCAGAAAAAGAGGATCTGATTGCAGAAATTGTCGAACAGATCGTGGATATGTTAAATCTTCAAAAAGAACGCTAATGGCAAACAATGTATCCAAAATGAAGATTTTTTCCTACCCTGATGCGGATCGGAAAACGTCGGATGACAACATGGAAGTTTTGGTCAACCCCGAAAGCTATTCTCAGAAGATCATGTTGAAATACTCTGAAAAACAGGCTCCCGGAACAACGGCCAAACTGCCCAAATTCAGTAAAATGGAACCACAGAAAATGGATTTTGAGCTATTGTTCGACAGCACCGGCGTAATCAATGGCGTAAAAGATGAATCCAATGGTGTGGAAACCGATTTGGCAAAATTCAGGAAGCTGGTACTTGAATACAAGGGCGATAAACATCGGCCACGCTTCCTGAGCATATACTGGGGCACGCTGAAGTTCGACTGCTGCCTGGAAACCCTTGATATCACCTATAAGCTTTTCAGGCCCGATGGCCTTCCCCTGAGGGCTTTGGCCAGGGCGAGTTTCATCGGATCGATTGAAGACAACAAAAGGGTGGCGAAGGAAAACGCCAGCTCACCAGACCTTACACATGTAAGAACCGTCATGGAAGGAGATACACTCCCGTTGATGGCATTCAAAATTTATGGTGATTCTAAATATTATATCGAGGTTGCAAAAGCCAACGGATTGAACCATTTCCGTGACCTGAAAACGGGTGATATAATCAAATTCCCGCCAATAAAAAAATAATATGCCGCAAGACCGCACCATACCAACAGGCAGACCTGCAACTGTAGTCACTCCTGTCATCAAAATCGACGGTAATGAGGTTGCTCGTACAGTTTTGGTAGAGTCCATTACCGTCAGGAAGGAAGTCAACCGGGTCCCATGGGCAAAAGTGGTCATCCTTGACGGTAATCCATCGGATGAAAAATTCGAGGCCAGTGATGGGGATTTGTTCATTCCTGGCAAGGAAATTGAGATCAAATGCGGGTACGAGAGCGATACCCACACCCTTTTCAAGGGGATCATCATCAAACACAGCGTCAAAGCCAGAGCCGGGGGGGCATCAATGCTGGTAGTGGAGTGCCGTGACAAGGCCGTCAGGATGACGGTCGGCAGAAAAAGCAAATATTATCTGGATAGCAAGGACAGTGACATCATTTCGGAGATTACGGGAAATTACAGTGGCATAAATGCAAATATTGATTCCACATCAGTCACTCATAAGGAAATGGTTCAATACAACTGCACGGATTGGGACTTTATTTTGACAAGAGCCGATGCCAATGGCCGGATTTGTATTGCTGACGATGGCCAGTTCAGCGTTAAATCACCACAGATCGATCAGTCCTCTGTCCTTTCGCTCCTCTACGGAGCTACTATCCTTGATTTTGATGCTGAAATCGATGCCCGTCATCAGTTGAAAAAAATTACATCCAAAGCCTGGAGTTTTACCGATCAGGAAATACTTGAAGCCGAAGGCACTGATCCGGCGATTTCTTTAAATGGAAACCTCGAAAGCTCAGAACTGGCTGATGTTATTGGGCTCAACAAGTACCAGCTCAATCATGGAGGAAAGGTGGAGGATTCCGAATTGCAAGCCTGGAGCAATGCCCTGATGCTCAGGCGGCAGCTTGCCAGGGTCAGGGGTCGGATAAAGTGCAAGGGCACACATAACGTAAAACCGGGCAATATCATTGAGATCGGCGGCATAGGGGAAAGGTTCAATGGAAATGCTTTCGTTAGCGGTATTCAACACTTTATTGCCGCAGGTGACTGGCTGCTTGATATACAATTCGGTCTGGAACCGGAATGGTTCACAGAGATGACGGATATTTCCGACAGGCAGGCAGCGGGATTGATTTCCGCCCTTCACGGCCTTCAGGTGGGTATCGTTACCCAGATCGACAACGATCCCGAGGGTGAGGACCGCATCCAGGTCCGTATACCCATCATCAGCAATTCCGACCAGGGGACATGGGCTCGAGTTGCTACACTTGATGCAGGAAATGAGCGGGGATCATTTTTTCGCCCTGAAATCGGTGACGAGGTGATTGTCGGATTTATCAATGACGACCCGCGTGACCCGATAGTCCTGGGAATGATGAATAGCAGCGCAATGCCCGCACCATTGACTGCGGAAGAAAACAATGCAAAAAAAGGATTTGTCACCAGGAGTGAAATAAAGTTGCTCTTTGACGATGAAAAAAAGAAATTTTGGGTCGAAACTCCAAAAGGAAAAACCATAACCCTTGATGAAGAATCGGATGCCATCAGCATCACCGATGAACATCAGAACAGAATTGTGATGGACAGCAACGGTATTGTCATCGAAAGCCAGGGGAAGATAGAAATAAAAGCTCAGCAGGATGTTAAAGTGGAAGGTCTGAATACCGACCTGAAAGCCCAGGCATCGATGAAAATGGCGGGCAGTGCCAGTACGGAAATAAATGCCAGTGGTTCCCTTACATTGAAGGGTTCAATTGTGCAAATAAATTAGTTGAATAAAATTTTGCCGGCAGCAGCAAGAGTCACGGATATGCACATTTGCCCAATGGTCAACCCGGGGGGCGTTCCCCATGTGGGAGGCCCTATCTTGCCGCCGGGCAACCCAACGGTTCTTATCGGGGGAATGCCTGCAGCTACGCTGGGTGATATGTGCATGTGTACAGGTCCGCCCGATACCGTTATAATGGGATCTGCCACCGTCCTGATTGGCGGAAAACCGGCTGCCAGGCAGGGTGACACCACAGCTCACGGCGGTACAATTGTAGCCGGTTACCCAACAGTTATCATTGGAGGTTGAAATGAACAAAAAACAATTTTAATTATGGGTTCGGACAAGTCATTTATCGGCAGGGGGTGGAGCTTCCCTCCCGCATTTGATAAAGCTTCAAAAGGTGTGTCCATGCTTGAAGAAGAGGCGGATATTGAAAGCAGCCTCGAAATCCTGCTTTCAACCCGCCTGGGCGAACGGATCATGCAGCCTAATTACGGTTGCAATCTCGACGAGATGGTTTTTGAGGCCATGAACCTGACCATGCTGACATATCTCAAAGACCTGGTTGAAAATGCTATCCTCTACTTCGAACCAAGAATTGAGCTGGAAGGGCTGGAAATCGACACATCAAGGGAAACGGAAGGGTTGCTGCTGATTTTAATAGATTACAAGGTTCGGATCACAAATTCCAGGTTCAATTATGTATACCCATTTTATAAAAATGAAGGGATTAACCTGCAACTTTCCACTCAGGTATGACACTCAAATGTAAAGAAAAACACCCGTTGCAATACGACGGCACGAGCCAGGACCAACGCTTCCTGAAGGCCCTCGAACCTTCCAATGTGCCCATTCATGAATTCGGCCTGCGCGACTGGATGAAATTCTCATACCATTTTGCCGCTCACCTGAAGTTCTTCAAACTCAGCGACGATGCAAATGCTGATGGCAACTGGCAGGTATTCATGAAAGCCGAAGACGAAATAGAACAGTTCCTCAAAGATGCGATGTTGGTGGAAGACGAAGTCTGGATACCCGGAGATGAAAAGGAGCGCATTAAAAAAAGGGAACCGCAAAGCAATTACCAGCCTCATCTGGCCCTCTTCCTCAGTTTTCTGAAACTGATGAATTACCCGAAAGGGCACCTCAATGGGTTCACCAAACGCCACCTGGATTTTTATTACGGAGAAGTCCTGAAATTGAGCAAACAACCCGCTGTTCCCGACCGGGTACATATCCTTTTCGAACTTGCCAAAAATGCCACCCGGGAAACAGTGGGAGTTAGTTCCCTGCTGGATGCAGGAAAGGACGATAACGGCAAGCCATTACGTTATTCAACTTCAGATGAGATCATTGTGAACACAGCTACGGTTGCTATGATCAAAAGTGTTTTTCATGAAGAAGGATCCACGATAAGGTATGCTGAGATGACCGATTCCCAGGATGGGCTTGGTACGGAATTTCAGGATGATCATCCCAACTGGCAAGCTTTCGGGGATGAAGCCTGGCCGTCAGCCAAACTGGGTTTTGCTCTGGCGTCAGGAGTACTTCTTTTGAAAGAGGGCACCCGTTCGGTCACTGCCAGGCTGAAACTTAAATTTACAGATGCTGAAAACCTTCCGGACAATGATGCCCTGACAAAACAGCTTAATATATTTCTGACCGGAGAAAAGGATTGGGTTCAGGTAACCGATTCCAGGGCAACCCTTAAGGTTTCAGGTTTAACCGGAAAATTGCAGTTGGAATTCACCATTGATGAATCAGAAGCTGCCATCATTTCTTACAATTCGGAAACGCATGGGGAAAGGTATACCACCAACCTGCCGGTCATGCGGGTATTGGTGAACACGGAAGATGCCGACGGTTATCATGTTTATTCAGCCCTTGGAAAGGCAACCGTTACATCAGCGGCAATCAACGTGAATGTAAGCGGTGCAAAGGACATTGCCATCGAAAACGACCAGGGAAAGCTTGATCCTTCAAAGCCATTCTATCCTTTTGGTACCGTTCCTAAACAAGGATCTGCATTTTATATGGGAAGTACAGAGATATTCCAGAAAAACTGGGACAACATCAAACTCAATATTTCCTGGAAAAATAAACCCGATGATCTGGCCAGTCATTACCTGGCATACAGGGAGGAGTTCTTTAACGGGGAAACCAACGCCTATAACCTGACTAACAGTGAACTGACGGGCACACCCATCGTGGACTCAGGGGACCATTTTAAGGTTTTCCCTCAATATATCAGTAATAACAGGTGGTTTCCCGACAACCTTACCGGCAGTAAATTAAACCTTTTCGACAGTCCGCTGGAAATAGACATTGATGGGGCGGATCCGGGTAGTACAGTACAACCGGCTGTACCTCCCCTTTTGTTAAGGAAAGGCATCGACATTAATAAAGCTGTATTGCAAAACTACCTTGATCCTCCAACAATAAAAGGGTCTGTTAAAAAGCCGGCCATTTCATCACGGTTTGAAGCTTCCAAATTTGATCCGGGGTTTAAAAAACTATCTACGGCTGCAGAAACTTTCAGCCCGGCAATAAAGTCAGGTTTTGTGAAATTCACCCTGCAAAACAGTTTCATGACCGAAAACTATGCCCGCCTGATAACATTGTACATGATCGCCAAATCTAAAGAAGGAGCTTCTGACGACTTACTGATTCCTAATGAGCCCTATATCCCTGAAATAGATTCGATCACAGTGGATTATTCTGCCGGCGAGACGAACAGTTTTGTTTTCGATGCTTCCGCTGGTCCAAAGGTCAGGTTCGACAACTTTGCGGCAAGAAAAGTGCAATTGTTCCATGAACTTCCTTTCGGACAAAGTGAACAGCATGTATTCCTGAAGGAGCAATGCGATTTTATCGATCCTACAGAAAAAAGGAATATCAGCCTGATTCCGGGTTTTTCACCGGAAGGGGAAGTTTACATAGGCCTGAAAAATGCCTCAGCTTCAAGCAATGTCAGTTTATTGATTCAGGCAGTGGAAGGCAGTGAAGACCCCCTGTCACCGACATTCATTGATGATGCAAGGGTGCAATGGCATGCCCTTTCAAACAACGAATGGAAATCGCTCAACCGCGACTACATTATTGGTGACAGCACAAACAATTTGCTCCGGCCGGGGATCGTCAAAATCAGCCTGCCGGCTTCGGTAAATGAAAGCAGTACCATCCTCGATGCAGGTTATATCTGGCTAAAAGCCACACTCCCCAATGGATTGAAACACAGTTCGGTGTGCAAACTGGCCGGTGTTCATGCACAGGGGATTGAAGCAGTTTTCAGTAATAACGGCAATGAATTGTCTCATCTGGATTCCTCACTGCCTGCCGGGACGATAGGCAAGTTCGTTGAACGCCCTTCACTGATCAAAGGGCTGTCGCAGCCCTATGCCTCTTTTAACGGAGCACCGGAAGAAGATGATCAGGGCTTTTACCAGCGCGTGAGTGAAAGGCTCAGGCATAAGCAACGGGCTGTGAATATCTGGGATTATGAAAGGCTGGTGTTGCAAAAATTTCCTTCAATTTATAAAGTAAAGTGCCTGAGCCACACTTCTACATACAAAGAAGACGGTTCAGCTGATTACTTTGAGTTATCGCCCGGCTATGTCACCCTGATCGTGATCCCCGATATCCGGAACCAGAACATTTTTAATCCTTTGCAGCCCAGGGCAAGCCAGAACCTGCTGAGGGAGATTGAGGAATTCATCGATCCGTTGAATTCGCTGCATGTCAGCCTTGATGCGGATAATCCTGACTACGAGACTATCCTCCTAGATTTCAAGGTAAAGTTCCATGAGCAATACGATGCAAATGCCTACCGGAATATTTTGAATGAAGATATTATCCGGCACCTGTCACCGTGGGCATTTGGCGAATATTCGGATATCCATTTCGGGGGAAGCCTGCATAAAAGCGTCATCATCCGGTACATTGAGGAGCTGCCCTATGTAGATTTTTTATCGCAGTTCAAAATGTACCACAGGAAAGGACAGGGGGATGCCAACGTGAAGGACCTGAATGCAATCAATGCCACCAATGCCAGAGCTATCCTGGTTTCAGCCGAAAAACACAACATCAGTTTGATTGAAAAAGACAAGGTTTGCAATGAGTGACATATTGACCATACCTAAAGACATCAGCACCGGATACGGCAAGGACTATGCCTATCTCCGTTCCGAAGGCTTGAAATATATTGAAGCACTGGCCCATAAGCTATGGACCGACTATAACGTTCATGATCCGGGGGTGACAATACTGGAAATGCTCTGTTATGCCATCACCGACCTGGGTTACCGCATCGCAATGCCGGTGGAGGATATCCTCGCAAGTCCGAAGGACAACCTTAAGCATATGCACGAGCAGTTCCTCTCGGCCATCAAAGCCCTGCCTTCCTGTCCGGTAAGCGCTGATGATTACCGCCAGCTTTTTATCAGGATCGAAGGAATCCGGAATGCCTGGATAACGGCCTCCGACCGCAGGATCGTCGCCAAATTCAAGGACCTGTCGGTAAAAGGGATTCCTGAACTCCACTACAAATCCGATGGCGAAGTTAATGATCCGAAAAAAGCCCATGAATTCAAGCTCCGCGGATTGAACAATATCCTGCTGGACTATGATGAACCGAATCTACTTTCGGATAAAGAGAAAGATTTGGGCGAATCGGAGCAGGAGTTGCTGATCGCTCAGAAAAAGGATGAAATCGTACAGCATGTAAAAGAGGTTTACCATCGATATCGCAACTTGTGTGAGGACCTTGATTCGGTGAAAGAAGTTCCGTTGCAAGGGGTGGTGATTTGCGGGGATATCGATATCGAGCCCAATGCCGATCCCGAACAGGTATGGGCTGAAATAGTGTCCAACATTGACCGGTACCTGTCACCGGATGTCCCGTTTTACAGCCTTCAGGAAATGCAGGAGATGGGCAAAACGACAGATGAGATATTCGATGGTCCTGTCTTTGACTTCAAGGAGGAATATCATTACCGAACCTCTGGGAATCCCTTCAGTAAAAAAGGGTTTATTTGCAAGGAAGACCTAATTGCAAGCGGGCTCCGGGCAGAAGTCCGCCTCAGCGACATCATCCGGATCATCATGAATACCAAAGGAGTAAAGCTAATCAAGGAAATCGCCTTCGGGTTGTGTTCCTGTGATGAGAAGGATATGAATAAAGTTCGTGAGGCAGTTAAGGGCGACAAATGGAACCTGTGCATCAGCCCCGGGCACAAACCTGTGTTCTGCCTCGACAATTCCGTGCTGAATATGTGGAAAGACTTAATTCCCATCGAACTAAAGATGGAAGAAGCGCTGGATGACCTGGCACAACTCCGGGAAGATTGGAATTCAAAACAGCGTTCCAGGGAAACTGAGGACATCCCCATGCCCGACGGTGAATACCGTTATATCTCGGATTACCAAACTTTCCAGAATGATTTCCCCGAGACTTATGGGATCGGCCATTCAGGACTCCCTGATAGCGCTACCACAGAACGAAAAGCACAGGCAAAGCAACTCAAGGCATACCTTCTTTTTTTCGAGCAGGTGCTGGCCAATTATTTTGCCCAGCTGGCCAACATCAGTGTCCTCTTTTCTGCAGATAAAAGTATTGCCCGCACTTATTTCGCCAATGCAGTTAAAGGATTGAAAGAAGTTGAGGAGATATTTGACCATGCGGACAATTGGGAAGATAAAATAGAATCCATTTTGAAAGACAAAGGGTTGGATCCTTACGTGACCCGCAAAAACATGTTCCTGGATCACCTGCTTGCCCGCTTCGCTGAGCAGTTCAACGATTATGTGTTCCTGATGCACCGACTTTATGCAGAAGATGCCGACCAGGCTATCATCCGTCACAAGGTGGATTTCCTGGATGATTATTACAATGTGAGCACTTCCCGGGCCAGCGGATTCGATTTTTACAATTCACTCACCCTGGAGGAGGCCCTGGTAAATGTTCCGGGGATGGAAAAGCGAATTTCGCGGCTGCTCGGATTCAACCACTATAAAAGGCTTTCGCTGGCAAAACTCGCTTATCATGTGGAGAAAACGGCACAGGGCCACAACTGGAGCATCAGTATGGGTGCAGATGTTATCCTGGGAAGTGAAAATAAAACATTTGCTAAAAAAGCCGATGCGTATGAGGAGATGGGGCTGGCCAGCCTGTTGGGTTGTGAAGCGGAATACTATAAAGCAGTTTTAAGCGACAGTGACCAGAAAGTCAGTTTTAACCTTGTCGACACCAAAGGTAAAATCCTTGCTGCTCATCCGGATAAATATGATGTGCTGGAAGGAGAACTGGAAACAGGTTCCTACTCCCTGTTAAACATAAAAATTGAAGAAATCATCAGCTACTTCCTTAAGGAATTCAGGCTGGAGGGGATGTACGTCGTTGAACATTTGTTGCTGCGTCCCGATTTTGATATTCCTATTACGAAAACTGACCTGTTCCTTCCCGTATGCATTGAACCGGACGGATCATATTGCAGGCCGCTTGATCCTTACTCTTTCAGGGTGACGGTGATCCTGCCCGGCTATAGCATGAGGCTTCGCAACAAATATTTCAGACGGTTAGCCGAAAGGCTGATCCGTATGGAAACCCCGGCACACGTTCTGCCCCGGATTTGTTTTATTAACGAGGAATTCATGAAGAAATTCGAAGATGCTTACAACAATTGGCTGAATGAACGGCAGGCGTCGGAGGATCCAATGAAACAGGCCTCTGATGAAAAGCTGAAAACGCTCATCGAAGTGCTGGAGGAGATGTATACTGTGTATGAAGAAGGTCAGTTGGCCGACTGTGATGATGACACGGAAGAGAAAAACCCAGTCGTATTGGGAAGCTCGAAATTAGGATCTCTGGAAAATGATTCGAACCCGGGATAATCATTTATAAAATAACTCAGATAAAAAACGACATGATATGGCAACCAAGCAGGAAATTCAACTCGAAATTCTGAACCTCGAATACAGCAGGTTTGTGAAGGACCAGGTGCTTACAGAGGTGCAGTTGAATGAGATCATAGATTTCTTTGAAGACCAGCACAGGGTAACACGCACCTGCCTTATCGGCACCGGTATTGTTTGTGGCCTGCCCCTCACAAGGCATAATACCACCAAAGTAATTAAGATGGGAGCAGGTGTCGCCATCACTACAGATGGCGACCTGCTGAAAATCACTGACACCGAATTCAAATATTTCAGGGATTACGCACAACCCGACGGTGCCCACTACGATCCCTTTTACTACAAGCATGGTTTGGAAGAAAAATTCATCACCTTATTTGAACTGTTGACCGAAGAACAGAAAGATGGTCTGAATTCTTCTGATTACGGGGAAATAAAGGATCTGGATGGAAAGATAAGTAATTGGGTTGCCATCCTTTACCTTGAGTATTACCTGAAAGATCCTGAGAACTGCACCCCCACCGATTGCGACAACATGGGAAGCCGGCAGGTGGCAAAGCCGAAAGTACTCGTCCTTTCGAAAACCGATATGGACAAAATGATCCATAAAGACACCGGGGAAACCATCGGAGATGAAATCTATTTGAAATACCGTTATGCATATGATAAGTATTTCTCTTTTCCTGTGATCAAGGCGAAACGGGTAGTCCTCAACCAGGTCAGTACACTCAAAAGCACAACATTGGCTGGCGCTTATTATACGGCAGCCAAAAACGGCAGCACTGTTCTGGTGGAAGCTATCAAGGAATTGTATGATGCCTTCCGGATAGTTCTGGATAAAAATGGAAATTTAAATGTTTCCACCCTAACCCAAAAACTTAAGGAATCACTGACCACCCCTTCCAATACCCTGTACGGCCAGTACACCTATGATTATTATAAAGATGTGATCGCTGCCTATAACGAGCTCAGGGAGATCCTGTATACCATCGGTTTCGAATGCTGTGCCGATATCCATTCCTTCCCGAAGCATATTATGCTGGGTGCACCAAATGCCGACTATGGCCCAGCATCCGTGGAATACCGCCACCGGTTCTATCCATCACCTGTTCAGGGCAAAAAGGAAGATGTAAACCTGGCTATCACTTTAATGAACAGGTTAAAATCGATCATCCAAAACTTCAATCCTGTCCAGCCAAAAGTAATTAAGGTCACCCCTTCAATGGATTACGACCGTTTGCTGTCCGATAGGGCCATCCCGTTTTATTTTAAGAATACCAACCTTCTTGTTAAAGAATGGAATTATAGCCGAACGTTGAAAGGACAGGAAAAACTGAACCTCTCCTATAATGCCGGTTCATACGATTCACCGGTTCCCGATCATACGTTGAACCCGCTGGATTACGACATCGATGCCAATGATTTTTTCCGGGTGGAAGGCCATATTGGCATGGAATGGAAAGAAGCCATGAAAATGCTCGAACAGATCAGGAAAGATAAGGCTGTACCCATCGATATTGTAGCTGTAAGAATGGGAGATGTGAAATTATCCGACATTAATCTCAAAGATTTTGATTGTCATTTTCAAGACCTGAATGCCACCCTGAATGCATTCCAGGCAGAGATCAACTGCCTGCTCGCGGAAGGGGCTGTTTTCTTCTCCGGGTTTACGGCCAACAAGGAGAAACCGCACATCAACCTGACACGTTATATTGCCAAAGAGGGTGAACAAAACTGGATCATCACGAAATTTTCCGCTTTTACAAGGCTTGCAGGTAATTCGATCACCGGCGGAATAGAATCAGGAAGTACCGGCACAAACATCACACGACTTGTGAAAGAAACCATTCCCAGTGAGACCAAGGGTCTCAGGGCAAACCTTTCCGGTCTTACTGCCGGTTTTACCCGTACGCCATCCTTCACCGAATTCTGTGATCCGTTTATCCGGCCGCCCTTCAGGCCCGGCAGAATCATCAAGGATAAAATCGATACCGATCCGACAGTCTTTGGAAGGTTCTATGCACAGGTGCTTGAAGAAGATATGCTTTCGGTGGATGATTTTACCGAAAAAGCCCGGGCACTGGCTGCAATGGATGCTGATTTCAATAAATTGACCGAGGATGAGCGCTATGTGGTTTTTGAATACCCGACCATCCTGATCGGAAGCCTCAACTACCTGCAGCGTTTTGTTCCCGGGTTCCTGTGGGATATCAACAACAATCTGATTGATGACTACAGGGAATTTGCACAGAAACTTTGCAGACGCATTAAAACCATGCATACCCGTCTTGAAAAATATTTCAAAACAACCGATTACATGATGAGGGGGCATGAAACCAGGTATATCAATATGCTAAACAACCTTGAGAAACTTTGCTGCGGTTATGAAAAGCTGGAGGTGATCATGCGTGAGATCGAAAAACGGAAGCAGGAGATTCTGAAAAACCTTTCGTTTACTAAGTATGCGGCTGATCACCCAGGACTGGAGCACAAAGCAGGGGTCCACAGGGGAGGCACCTTTGTGATTGTTTACGAAGGACAGGGAAAAAAGGCAACGATCACAAGGTTCAAAAGAGAACTAAAAGAAGGGGTAAATCCAATGAGGAAAACAACAATCTTGCCCCAGTACCGTGATATCGATTCCTTCGCCTATTACATTGTAAGCAACGGGGATACGGTAAATTTGGAGGAGGAACTCGCCGCCTATTTTGAGGCCAATAATATCAATACAGGAAGCGTATTTTCAGAGCGGCTGATCAGGGAAATCAACAACAAGATAGAGGAACTAAGAAAGATATTCTGTGCAGAACTGAACCCTCCCGACCGGGATATCGTGGTGGCTGATTTCTGCCTGCCCTATCTATGCTGCACTGATTGCCCGCCGGTGGCTTTCATCATCCCTGCAGAGAAGAAGTCGCTTGCCCTCCCAACCGACATTGCCTGCAATAACCAGGATCCCATCACATTCACTGCTTATTCCCCAAAGGATGCGGTGATCACTTCCCCTGAAGCTGACGACGCCATCATTCCCGGCGACCCACCTTCCTTTGACCCGGCTAAAGTACCCGAAGACCAGCTAGGCAAAACCATCACCTTCACCCTTAACGGTGAGCTTATGGAATGCACCATAGTAGTCTACAAAAAAATGGAACTGGAACTTAGCTTCAAACTGAACGATACCAACGAAGATGCGTTCACTGTGGATTACATTAACCAGACCGATGAATCGCAATCCGGGGAACGAATTTACCTATGGAAGTTCAACGTGGGATTGGAAGATTTCATCCAAACCGGTACTGGCACATTCAACATCAAATACAGTCGTGCACGGCTGGCTGAAATGGGCATAAGTAATATCGAAGCAAACATTTCTGTCAAGGATGATCCATGCCATTCGACAGGCGAGCTGACCGTTGAAATTCCTGAAATCAACCCCGGTATTGAATGCCCGGAATTTGTCAGGTCATACATTGACAGGGCCATAAGAACATTTATCACCGAGGCCTACAAAGAAAGGGTTGCTGTGACCCAAAGCCCCCAACTGATGGAGCTTTATTCTTCAACTAATAGTGTACTTACTGCCGCACAAGAACTTACCGGAACAAACAGGAGCCCGTTGGAAGTCATTATAAATATTCATGAATTGTTGCAGCAGATCTACTCCTTTACGGAAAGTTTTAGTCACCCTGATATCCCCCGAATCCTGGAAGAATTATTGCACCTGCTGCTCTTGCTCATGCTGAACCTGGTCAGATGTATAGACAAAATTCCGGATCGAATCCTCACCATCATCGTCAGGAACCTGAAATTATTCATGGAACGAAGAAACTTTATCAGGGAACGGTATCTTCAGCTTGATCTCAGAAACGTCCTGGAAGATGCAGTAAAGGATTTTGCCAAAAATTTTGTTTCTCAGGATATTAAACTCAATGAGCAACTGGAAACTTTAATATCCATCCTTAAAGAATTTCCTGAGGAGTGATGAACACTAAACCACATATCATTCACCGCTTCAATCTTGAATTTGACGTGCCTGATATGGAATCAGCAGGGGAAGTGCGTGAAAGGGCTTTATTGCAGTTAAATCATGACGTACTGCCCAGGCTGGAAAATTGGCTTGACAGATTTATACCGGCAAATGTGTACTTAAGGTTCGATCACATTGATTTGATCCTGGATGACATTCAGCGAAAGGATTTCGAACTGGAATTTTCAGAGAAAACATTACGGGCCCTCCAGCAGAAAATAGCAAGGCATGCCGGTCAGCCGGATGATGATGCAGCGACTGAACCCTTCCTGACTTTATCAGAGGGTGAACGAATGGCAGAAACATTTTTTTATTTCCTCGACACCGGCCGTTTACCCTGGTGGAGCGAAAAAAACGGGGCAATACTGAAAAATAATAATCTGTTGATGGATTCCCTAAAGCGTTCACCGGATGTGGTATCCCGGATGAATGAACTTTTTCAACGAAACAGGAATGCTGTTGAAAGACTTCTTTTGCAATTTCGTCCGAATGTGGGAATTTATATTCTTTCCATCCTCATCGAAAGGCATAATGGCCCCGATGCCAATAAAGTGAAGTCATTGATTACAAGTTCTCTCAAGGAAACGGAAGGCTCTGCAGAGAAAAGTTCAAGTACTCTTCACTTTAAACTTCTCCGCGAAATTTTCTCAATAATTCTTGATGAAAACAGAAAGCTAACCCAGGAAAAAATTCATGATATTTTACTTAAGGTAAAAAATAAAGTGCTTGCAAAAGATGGCCGGATTAAGGATAATCAAAAAGGCCTTCGATCGGCTCAAAATATTGAAAACAAAGATCAGGAGGTGAAGGATAGAAAAGAAGATGAAGTGGATATTTTTGTTGGCCATGCGGGTCTGGTCATCCTGCATCCTTTCCTGGAGTATTTTTATAAAGAATTCGATTTACTTGAAAAAGGAAATTTTAAAAATGATACATCAAAAATTCTTGCCGTCCATTTGTTGAATTACCTGGCTACCGGCCTTGAAAATCCCCCCGAATTTGATCTGGTCTTTGAAAAATACTTATGCGGGATGGAAATTGAATCTCCTGTGGTACGCGACATAGCACTCAGTCAATCCATGAAGATTGAAAGCGAAAACCTTTTGAATGCCGTTATCGGGCACTGGAATATATTGAAAAATACTTCACCAAATGGGCTGAGGGAAGGGTTCCTGCAGCGTGACGGAAAACTGATCCTTAACGAATTTCAGCCCCGAATAATCGTAGAGGGCAAGTCCCATGACGTCCTGCTGGACTATCTCCCCTGGGGATATGGAGTGATCAAACTGCCCTGGTTGAAGAAGCCCCTTTATGTCGATTGGTATGAATAGAGCCGCTGTAATCCCTGGGCAAGTCGATAAAACCATTATTGAATTAAATTGATATTTAATGATATAATTTATTTGACATATGTTCAACAAGCAGACAAGGAATTATCCAGCATCACATGTAAATAATTTCTCCAGAAGAGAAAATAAAGTGGAACCAAGCTTCTTCGGGGGTGCACATCATGTCCCCTTTTTTAAACCTGCACGTGCATTTGGAGTCGTCAAGGCCAAATGTGAGGATGGTGAAAACGAAGTATGGCAGATGGGTAAAAAAGCATATGGAAAAGGAGTACTGCAGCCCGTCGGGCAAGAGGAAATTTTTTCGACTCCAACCTACAGCGAGAAGCAACTTCCAGAACAAAACACCAGGCATTTTGCCAATTGTGAGGGGGTCACCGTCGAAGGCTGGACAGATGCCAATTACGGTAATTCCTATTCTTCGCCAGGTTCTTCCACTCCAGCCAGTGATTGCGATGAATGTTCAGCGGATGATTGTGTGACCAACACAGGGACTGTAATCTCAGTTTTCACCACAAATCCCCAGGTTACGCTTCCCCCGGTTCCCTCGGGGCTGAATGAATGTGAGTACAGGGCCGTACAGAACTTCATCAATACCACCCTGAGGGCGCATGAAATGCAGCACGTGGCTGCCTTCAACACTTATCGCGGGACAGTCAGGACACCCTATACCTATCACGGCTGCGCTTCAGGATTGGATGCGTACACGCAACAAATCCATACAGATGTTGAATCGGCCCGCAAGGCTAAATCGGATGCCAAAAGCGCTGCCCTGGATGCCAATGGCGCAAATATTTTCAACGTCTCATGCGATTGCCCCGATCCGGAACCGGACAACGGTGAATAAAATAAGGATGGCGAATGACAAATTTTAATGTGAGGGTTGATCATGCAAACAAGCAATTCGATCAGAATATACCTTGATTTCCTGCGGGAGGTGGTCAAAGAGCGGCTTAAAGAGTATTTCAAAGCCGGGCCGGCATTTGATCCGGGATCTGTTCCTTTACCGGAAAATGGTTCGGATGAATCCCCGCTGCCTTCTTTCATCTGGAATCATCAATTGAATCAAAGTGAGATCATCATGCTGATCACTGCATTAGCCCCCCATGTCGACCCGGTCTTTTTCGATGACCTGATACAGAAAAACATCCCCGACCAGGGCGACTTCCCACATTTCGGCGGGATCAGGGGCAGGAACCATCGTGGCTTTTTACCAACAGTTGAAACGGCATTGTTCCTCATTGCCGGCACCGACCTTGCTAAAAGATTTGAATATCAGACACTATTCACAAAGGATCATCTCTTTTCAAAATTGAACATGCTGGTCTATGATGATCCGGTTCCCGGCGAGCCGCAGTACAGTGGCAAACTTATACTTACACAGGATTATGTGGAGTGGTTCCTAACCGGCAAAATGCCCCATCCAAAATTTACTATAGATTTTCCGGCAGAATACATTACCACCGAGCTCAAAGAAGAGGACCTGGTACTTTCACCAGCTACCCTTAAACAGATCAACGACCTGGGAAACTGGGTGAAGCACCATGATACCCTGATGAGCAGATGGAATATGAGCCGGTGGTTCAAACCCGGCTACAGGGTGCTGTTCCACGGACCGCCGGGCACGGGAAAAACACTCACAGCCCTTATCCTGGGCAAGAGTACGGGAAGGGATGTTTTCCGCATCGACCTATCCATGGTCGTTTCCAAGTTTATCGGGGAAACGGAAAAAAACCTCTCACAACTTTTTGAAAGGGCTAAGAACAAGGACTGGATCCTCTTTTTCGATGAAGCCGATGCGCTGTTCGGCAAAAGGACTCATGTCCGTGATGCGCATGATAAATATGCCAACCAGGAAGTTGCATATTTGCTTCAACGTATAGAAAGCCACGATGGCCTTGTAATTCTGGCCTCTAACTTTAAATCTAATATCGACGAAGCTTTTATTCGACGGTT
>JAFGME010000293.1 GCA_016927695.1 Bacteroidales bacterium | reverse complement strand
GAATGATGTTTTGCTCCTGCAACAGACGATTCCTGGATATATACCATGAATCAGGAACACCTCCTTTTAAAATAACCTGTCTTCTGCAGGACTCTGTGTCTTCCTTTGCGGCCCGAAGCCTGGGGACTGCGTGAAACCTTATTCCCCAATGAACTGCCGGATCCCGGCTAAACAGAAGTCGCAGTGAAAATATCTATAAATTTCGCTGCATGATCAACCATGAACAATGGAAGATTGATCAATTCTTTCTCCTTTTTCAGGTTGAGCAACGAAAAACGTACACTTACCCTGGGTTGAAAATTTTTCCGGTACACCGTCAAACTTTTGCTTCTGATGTTTTTGTCAGACTTCACTTCCATCGGAATAATCATATCCCTGTACTGAACAAGGAAATCCACTTCCGCGGCATTCCCTGATTGCCAATATCCCGGTAATCCCCCGAATTGACTTATCAAACCACTTAAAACAAAATTCTCTGTCAGCGCTCCCTTAAACTCGCTAAAAAGCATGTTGCCCTTACCATAAGCGGCAGGATCCAGGTGAGACAGCCTCCTGAGCAACCCGACATCCTGCATATATATTTTAAACGATGACAAATCATTATAGGCGGCAAGCGGGAAAGCAGGCTTCGTCAAACTAAATATTTTATAAGCCAGGCCGGCGTTTATCAACCAGTTAAGGGCATCTTCATATTCCCTTGCCCTGGCGCCCGTTTTTATCACCCGGTAAAGAAACTTTTTATTCTCTTTTCCAAGCTGCGAGGGAAGAGAATTCCAGACCAGCTGAATTTTCTGTATATCCCTGTTGTCGACATGTTTTGAGAAATCAAGAGCATAGGCATTGAGTATGCTTTGCAAAATCTCTTCGGTAAGCGCAACATCCCGGTGTTCAAGAAGCGCAGCAACAGCCTCAGGCATACCTCCCGAAATGAAGTACATCCTGAGCTTTTCAGTGAGCAGGTTAAAAAAAATATCCGGAATAGTATTAAAACTGTTCAAATCCATTACATATTGATGCAATGCAGAGTCTGCTGTCTGAAGAAATTCAGAGAAACTTACCGGAAACATATTCAAAAAGCTGACCTTACCCACCGGAAAGGAGGCCCCTCTGGCCATGGCAACACCCAGCAGAGAACCGGCGCAGGCAATCACATATTCCGGCGATTCCTCCTCAAAATATTTAAGCGCATTCAAAGCATCATTACACTCCTGTATCTCGTCAAAAACAATCAACGTCCTGCCCGGATGAATGGGCCGCCCATTTACAATCGAAAGGTTACTGATGATCCTTAAAGGTTCTTTTGTCTCAGAAAAGAACTGTCTTAAACCAGGCTGCTTTTCGAAATTGAAATAAGCAACATTTTCAAAATTGCTTTCACCAAATTGCTTTAACGTCCACGTTTTTCCCACCTGCCTTGCGCCCTGAAGTATCAAAGGTTTGCGCTGGGGCCTGTTTTTCCATGAACCAAGCTGTTCGAAAATACTTCTATATATCTCCATAATCACGTTTTTTCTGCCTTCTTTGTGATTTTTTTCACACTTTTGGCACTTATCAATGACAAAAATAATAAAATTCAGACATTTATCCGGACTATACCGCTACTGAATTAACCGGCTCAGGGATTGTATGAAAAACAAATAATAATGTAATTTTATCTCCCAAATGATTACCTGACTTTATGCTGACTGAGATATGATCCGACATATGAAAAAAGCCGTTTACATTGCTGTGGCCATCGCCGCTGCAGCCGTCATCATCATCTTTACCACAACAAAAAGCTCTCACAGCCCTGCCAGCCATTACTCGGGAACTGTCGGCGACATCCGGGTATTCGTCAGCCTCACCGCCCCCGGGAAAAAAATCTCAGGGGAATACTTTTATGCAGGTGAAAAAGCCCTGGCGGAAAAAGAATCCCTTTCCCTGAAACGCTCCGGTGAAAACCGGTACCGGCTCAACATCCGTCTCCACGGAAAAAGGCTGAAAGGAAGCTTCACAGGCGCCATCGGCCCGGATACCGTCAACGGGATCCTGACCCTGACAGAAAAAGCCGCAGAAGCGCTGAAAGTCCCGCCGGAAAGCCGCTATCCGGTTTTTCTGATCAGGGAAACACCCCTCACCGTCCCTCCTCCCGACCACAGATATGAAAGGCCGGTATTCGACTCCGTGATCAAAAGCGAAGGCATCCGCTTCGCCACAGCGCCGGGATATTACACAGAATACGCCATCGACAAAACGGAAAAAATCAATTATGCAAAGATCATCACCAAAGACATCTTTGAACTGCTGATCAAGGAAGATCTCGACCTGTACCTGGATTTCTACCGGCCCTGGAGCGACACCCTTTCCAAAAGGCCCGTCATTCTGATGCTTCACGGAGGCGCCTTCCTTGCCGGCGACAGGAAAACCCCCACCATCCTCAGGCTGTCGGACTACCTCTGCCGTTTGGGATATACGGTGGCTTCCGCCGACTACCGCCTGGGGTTCAACCCCCTTGTGAGGGAAAGCATGGAGCGCTGTTCATACCGTGCCGTACAGGATGCAAGGGCGGCCCTCAGATACCTCGTCCGTTATGCCCCCGATTTCGGCATCGACACCTCCGCCATTTTCATCGCCGGAACCAGCGCCGGATCAATCACCGCGCTATACACCGCTTACCTCGAAGATCATGAAAATTTCCCGAGCGTCGCCGGAAAGGGCATATTCTACTGGTCCGACATGGGCTGCCTGGACTGCTCAGGCAATGAACTCGAAAGCAAATACCGCATCAGGGGCGTCATCAACATGTGGGGTGCGATGCATGACACCGCCATTATGGATGCCAGGGAAAAAATACCGCTGATCAGCTTTCACGGCACCGGCGACAACATCGTTCCTTACGGTTACGACTACCCCTTCCGCAACATCAACAGCTTACTCACCCGTCTGCTGATGCGGAAACTTTACGGTTCCGGCCCCCTGCACGATCATGCATGCAGATCGGGCATCCCGAACAGGCTGTTCACCTTCGAAGGTTATGACCACGAACCCCAGATCAGCGAAGGGGGCTTCAACCACAACCTCGACACCCTCTTTGCCCGCTGCAGGGATTTTCTGTACAGCAACCTGGCGCCCGACATGACGATCGAAGGGCCGGCGAGGCTCCATCCCAACGATCCGTTGCCGGTATACATCCTCCCTTTTATACCTGGCTGTAAATTCTTCTGGGAAGCCACAGGCGGGCAGGTTCTTTCGGAAGGGCTCTACAAAAACCAAACTGCAATACTCTGGACACGGACGGGAAGAAACAGGATCAAAGTCACAGCCATCACACCGGCCGGCCGTCGCCTGGAAACGGAAATGGTGGTGGAGATGGGAAAGGGAAGAAAAACACTTTATTGAATTTTAAATTAATTTGCCTTCTTCACTCATTCAACCCCATAATCTTCTTGATTACGATGAAGAAGTTTTTCTCCATGATGGTGTAATCCTTGTCGGCGAAAAAGAGTTTTATGATGTCTTTTCGTATCTGGCACTTGTCCTCAAGGTCTTTGCAGTACCTGGCGGCGAGGAGCCTCACCGTTTCGGCTTTTTCGATGTCGGAGTGTTTCCGGTAAATCTTTAATATCTTGTCAAATTCATCCCTTTCCACCTTTTTGAGGATGAATTCCCTTTCCTGAGGGTTGATCTCAAAGTCAGCATAGGCGGCATAGATCAGTACATAGGCCAGGAAATCTTCTTTGCTCCATTGTTCTATTGACATGTTTTTTCGCTTTTGATGATTAGAACCTCATTTTTTCTTTAGCTAATGTATAAAAAAATTGTCAATGGGTTCCGCGGTGAGTCCCAAAGAATTAAAAAAAAATCCTGTGACTCTCAGGTCATGGAGGAAAACCGGTTAAGAAAATGCCAACTATGGCGCCAAAAGAGACATACAGATTATGCTGAAACTTAACAAGAGCGGGTGAACAACATTTGTTATAATTAAAAATATCAAAATGTATGTGGCTGACTTTCAATACTATTGCATTTCGCCTTACTGGTTTTTGTTAATAAGTTCAGGGTTGTTAACCGATTTTTTTTGAATTTTTGCGCCTATAGCTGCAACTCCTCAATCTCCGCCTCCCGGCCAAAGAAGATGTCGCGGTCGGCCAGGGTGTAGGAATCTAAAAATTTGAGGAACGTATTGTATTTCATCAATTATGGCCCTGTCCCCCAAATTATCCAGAAAAAACACAGGATCATCCATCGCTCTTTCCCTTACAAGAGGGTCATCAAATGTGGTGTAGCTGTATTCATTTCCAAAGAGTGTTTTTAACAAAGTTGATTTGCCGGTTTGCCGGGGTCCTGTAAGCGCAACAACCGAAAAACTTTTTAATGCACTTTGTATGGACTGTTCTATGTTTCTATGGATATCCATTGGATGTAAATTTGCATTGCGACTTCAAATTTACATAATTTTTTATTAATTTACTTTTTCAATAAATAAAAGGACTGCGATAATGGTTGTTTTAAAACCAGCATAGATCAGCACATAAGCCCGGGAGTGCTTTTTCCATCCGCATAACACCCGATTCTTCCCTCCGCCTCCTTTCTTATGCCTCCTGCTTATTCCCGCTCCACATATCAGGCACAAACTCTCTGTGGATGGTGCCTGCGATGACCTGTGCGGCTTCCTTGCGGCTGAATCCGAAACCCTGGACGCCCACCTCGTACAGGAAACCCAGCTCTTCCTTCAGTATCTTCCTGTCGGCAAGGGTAATGCCCGTCAGATACTCCAGCATGGGGTACCTCTCCGAAGGGTTTCGCTCCAGGATGTAGGCTGCCGACTGCCGGAAGACCTCCGCAGCATCTCCCTTCTCCATAACAGAGGCTAAAAACTCCTGGGGGAAGATGGTCTTGGCGGACAGGGCGGCAATGATCCTTTCGTATTCATCATGCGCCATCTGCTTGTCGGCATGGGCCATGATGAGGCCGCCGGTGGCCAGGAAAAGTTTCCTGTTATGATCCAGCTCAGAGCTGCTGAGGGTCATCAGCACCGTGGTCAGATCATCAATCTCCTTATCCAGCGCTTCATCGCCGGCAATTTCCCGACCCTCTTCAATGGCTTTATATGTGGCTGAACGGCTGAAGGCCTCCGCCGATTTGATCCTGATCGGGTTGATGGGATGGGTGGTCAGATTGGCGGCCTTGTTGGCTTTGAAGAAATCGAGGATCTTCTGGTTTTCGTGAATGTATGCATTGAAGTCGAACTTTATCCTGTTTGTGTCCAGACCGGAGGCCAGCTTGAAAAAGCCTGACACACACTTCTCCAGGTTGGGGTTGGCGATGAACCCGAACCTGTCTGCCGTCAGTTCGGCCAGCTTCTGCCACAGCTCAATCTTGTGCCTGAGGATGAGCGGCATCCGGTTGTAATCCGGAAAAATAAACTGCACTAACTTCAGGATCCGGGCATTGTTGCTGATGAGGTGGCCGACCTCATGCCCTATGATGAACATCAGCTCATTGTCGTCCATCTTTTCAATGATGCCTGAATTGATGTTAATGATATGGGGCTGGTTGTCCTCGAGCCTTGAAATGGCAAAGGCATTGAGCTGGTTGGAGTTGGTGACGAACAGGTCGGTGGGCTCATCAAACTCCAGCTTCCTTTTGATCTCATTAAAGAGATGGAAAAGCCTCGGGGCCATCTCTTCGGTGATCTTGAAACTGTGGCCTTCCAGGATATACTTCCACTGGTTTTCCACGTCTTCGATCCTCGCTTCTTTTAACACCGATTCCAGTATGTCTCCTTCGATCTGGTCATACAGTTCCCTGGCGAGGTTCTGCTCCAGGCTCAGGCGGATTTTGTCTGTGTTGAGCATAATTTTCACTTTTTACTTCAAAAATAACAAAATGTGAATTCCCGGCCACTAAATTTTCTTCCGGGCAACTACTGTAACCCCAGTTCCGTTTTGATATCAGGCATTAAGTGCGGAACAAGCATGTCCATGATTTGAGATTATTGATTTGTAATTTTTGATTCATGATTTTGGCTGACAATCCTAAATCATAAATCTAAAATCTAAAATCTAAAATCACAAATCACAACCCATTAATCTAAAATCTTCATTGGTGCATATTGATGTGTTTTAACGTATAGTTCTTTAGCATGGCATAAGAAAATGTAAATTGACCCTAACAAAATTTCCTCATGGGCAACTCCTGTGACCCAAATTCCGTTCTGATATCAGACATTAAGTGCGGAACAAGCATGTCCATGATTTGAGATTAT
>JAFGME010000292.1 GCA_016927695.1 Bacteroidales bacterium | reverse complement strand
GCAGGCGCCGTAAACCCTTCGGTGAGAAGGCCCCAGAAAGTGTCGTTTTCTCCCGGATTGACCGGTCCGTCCATCGCCTGCATCCCTTTCGATTTCAACCATGAAAGCGCTGCATCAAAAAGCCTGAAAGCTGCCTCCCGGTCATCGATACATTCAAAAAAACCTATGCCTCCCACCGGAATTTTGTATCTGGCAGCTTTGTCACGGTTGTAGAAAGCAGCTATCCGGCCTGTCAGCCTGCCATTGTCACTCTTCAATATCCATCTGGCGGATTCCCCGTTTTTTAAATAAGAGTTCCGGCTTTTATCGAATTTCACTTCGATCATATTATCAAGGGGGCAAACCCAGTGGGTATCGTCTCTGTATATGACCCGCGGAACTTCCAGGAATTCCCGGGCAGTTTTTCTTCCTGCAACTTCAATTAATTCCATCCTAAAAAAATGCTTTATGGCAAAAATAACTTTTTAATTTTATCAGTTAGTATCTTTGCAGTTTATAAGAGAGTTGATGAGAAAAATTTACAAGCTCGTTTTTTACTCCTATGCCGGTCCTTTGGTGATGACATTTTTCATTTCCCTGTTCATATTGTTAATGCAGTTTTTATGGAAATACATCGATGATCTGGTTGGGAAAGGGCTGGAATGGTATATCATCGCCGAATTATTATTTTATGCTTCCTCCACTTTTGTGCCGCTGGCACTGCCCCTGGCCATTCTTCTGTCGTCGCTGATGACCTTTGGCAACCTGGGTGAACACTATGAACTCGTGGCCATGAAATCTTCCGGAATATCCCTCCGGAAAATCATGATGCCGCTGATCGTTTTATCCGTGGTGATCAGCGTGGTGGCATTTTATTTTTCCAACAACATTCTTCCTGTGGCCAACCTGAAATTCAAATCCCTGCTCTTTGATGTAAGGGAACAAAAACTTGCACTGGACATCAAGGAGGGAATATTTTATGACGGGCTGGACGGGTACACCATACGTGTCGGGAAAAAGGACAAAGACGGGAAAACCATCAGGGATGTGATGATCTATGACCATTCCCAAAAAAAAGGGAACATCAACCTCACTGTGGCCGAATGGGGCACTATGGTTCTCACCCCCGACGGCAGGAACCTGATATTTACCCTTTATAACGGTGAAAATTACAGTGAAAAAACCGACGACAAACAGTACCGGAATAACAGACCTTTCCAGAGGACCCGGTTTGCCGGGGAGGTCAGGAAGTTCAGCCTGATCGATTTTAAACTCTCCCGCACCAATGAGGATTTGTTTAAAAACAACTATCAGATGCTGAACATTACCCAGCTTAAGGAGTCTGAAGATTCTCTCGTTTACCAGTTTAATGAAAGGAAAGAAGACATCAAAAACACCCTGTTCAACAGTTTTTTTTACATGAAACAGCTTGATTCACTTTCGATGGCCTCTGCCGTTGCCATCATTGACGAAAGTGCATATCTGGCGGCAGGTTTTTCATCGGGCGCCAGGCTTGACATTATTGATCACGCCATGATGAAAACAAGGCGCGCCAGGGAAAACCTAGCAGTTTATAAAAGCGATCTTATCAACAGAGAAAAACTGATATACAAACACCAGGTTGAGTGGCACCGGAAGTTTACACTTTCATTTGCCTGCCTGGTGCTGTTTTTCGTAGGCGCCCCGCTCGGGGCCATCATCAGGAAGGGGGGGCTGGGTCTGCCGGTGGTGGTTTCCGTACTCCTTTTCGTTATGTTCCATGTCATCTCCATGACCGGTGAAAAATCGGTGAAATCAGGGGCTTTGGATGCCAACATCGGGATGTGGATCGCTCCGGCGGTGCTGCTTCCCTTAGGAGTTTTTCTAACCTATAAAGCCACTACGGACTCCCCTCTTCTCGATTCCGAGGCCTGGACAAAATTACTCACCCGCTTTTCCTGGAAAAAAAAGAAGGCTCATGAAAATACTGATTCTCTGCAATAAATCGCCATATCCTCCAAAAGAAGGAGGATCGATGGGGATGTTCGCCATGATCACAGGACTTTACAAATCAGGCCATGAGGTGAAAGTGCTGTCCATGAACACAAGCAAATTTCATGTCGATCCTTCCCTTTTGCCTGAGGAATATGCACGGGCCACCCAAACAGAATATATCGACCTGAACCTTTCCATCCATCCCGTTAAAGCATTCCTGAACCTTTTCGGAAACAAATCCCTGCACATCGAACGCTTTGATTCAAAACCATTCCACAGGAGGCTTGCACAGATACTGAGGGAAAACGATTTTGACATCGTTCAGCTCGAATTCCTCTATATGAGCCCTTATATAAAAACCATCAGGAAACACTCACGTGCGAAAATCGTGCTCAGGTCGCATAATATAGAACACCAGATTTGGGAAAGGATAGCCGCCAACACCAAAAACCCGGTCAGGAAAATGTATCTCAAACTCCTTGCCGGAAGGCTGAAACAATATGAAATAGCCATGATCCGTGAATATGACGGCATCATTACCGTAAGCAAAATCGATTCGGCCTTTTATCTTTCGCATAATTTCTCCAAACCGCTTACCGACGTAACCTATGTGATAGACCTGGCTGAATACTCAGTGTCGGGTGAGCATGATTTCCCATCCCTTTTTCACATAGGTTCGATGAACTGGATACCCAATGAAGAGGGTATCCGCTGGTTCCTGGAGCAGGTGTGGCCCGGCATCCGAAGCAAACATCCCGGGCTGAAACTTTTTCTTGCCGGCAGGTTAATGCCCGGTTGGCTGCTTCAGTATGATGACCCTGCAGTGGTCGTTGTGGGAGAGGTAGAGGATGCCAAAAAATTTATCTCTTCTATGTCGGTGATGATTGCCCCTTTATTCTCTGGAGGCGGCATCCGGATTAAAATCATTGAAGGCATGGCCCTGGGAAAGGCCATCGTTTCAACCGGTGTAGGCGCAGAAGGAATTCCCTGTGAAAACGGCAAAAATATTCTGATTGCCAACACTCCCGGAGAATTTGCCGACGCCGTGAGCCTTTGTGTCATGAACCGGAGTCTGTGCGATAACCTGGGAAATAACGCCCGCCGGCTTATGGAACAAGAGTTCGACCGCCAGGTCATCATTGACAGGCTGAATGCTTTTTATGGCAGAATAATGAAAAATTGATTTACCTTTGACCCGGATTAGGGGTGATTATGAAGATTTTTGTTTTACTGCCACGATTTCCGTATCCCCTTGAGAAAGGAGACAAACTCAGGGCTTTTTATCAGGTCAGGCACATGGCCGGAAACAATAAAGTGTATCTGTTTGCCATTTCTGACATTGATGTTAAACCCGAACATATCGATGCCGTAAGGCCTTACTGCGAATCCATCACTATTTTCAGGATATCACTCCTGTCAAGGATAATCAACGTACTGAGGGCATTTTTCAAAGGATTGCCTCTCCAGGCGGGTTACTTTTTCAACCCCCGGGCCGCAAAAATGATCAGAAAAACCATCCGGGAGGTAAACCCCGACCATATTTACTGCCAACTTATCCGTGTGGCCGGATATGTGGAAAATCAGCCCGTCCCAAAAACCCTTGATTACCAGGATGTTTTCTCAAAGGGAGTCGAAAGAAGGATCAAAAATGCACCTTTTTATCTCAAGCCTGTTCTTACAATGGAATACCGTCGTTTGATAAAATATGAGAGACGGATGTTTGACGTTTTTGATCACAAAACCATCATCTCAAAGCCTGACAGGGACCTGATTCCTCATCCCCGGAGAAGTGAAATAATGATTATAGAAAACGGGGTGAACACCGATTTTTTCAAACCTCTTTCAACGGAAAAAGAATATGACGTGGTTTTCACAGGAAACATGGGCTATCCCCCCAACATTGATGCAGCGGTATTCCTTGCAGAGAGTATTTTTCCCCTCGTTCTGGAAAGCCGGCCAGAAACCACCCTGGTGATTGCCGGGGCCGCTCCCCATCCGCGGGTAAAGGCCCTTGCCTCGGAAAACGTGAAAGTTACCGGATGGGTGGATGACATCAGGGAGTGCTATGCAAAGGCCGGGATTTTCATCGCCCCGATGCGTATTGGAACAGGTTTACAAAATAAATTGCTCGAAGCTATGGCGATGAAAGTTCCCTGTATCACCACCTCCCTTGCCAATAAAGCCCTTGAAGCCCGTAACGGTGAAGAATTACTGGTGGGTGACACTGCACGTGAACTGGCCGGTCATATCCTGTTTTTACTTCAAAATCCCATAATGGCAGAACAAATTGCTATCAAAGGCTTCGCGTTCGTGCATGAAAAATACAACTGGGAAAAGGCCACCGAAAGGTTGGTCAGCCTGATGAATTCCACGGTCAACGGATCCGTAAATGACCGATGAAGGTACGAATTCTAAAAACAGATTAACTTCATTTCGCTCATTTTCATGTTTACATTCGCTGTGGCCTGGCATCCGGCTTAGTATGCCAAACCTGAAATTATATTTAAAATCATTTGAAAAATTCATATTAAGCATTACTTTTGCAGGCCGGAATTATGCCGTCGTAGCTCAGTTGGTTAGAGCGCCTGACTGTGGATCAGGAGGTCACAGGTTCGAATCCAGTCGACGGTGCTTTTTAGCAGGGATTGTCTGAAAACCGGCCGGGGTAAATACCTCATGCGCTTTGTGTATTTTACTGATAATCTCTTTTTTTTTAACACACCACAACCCGATATGGAACGGAAACAAAGAGGGATTGTTCCCAGAAAAATTAAAGGATTCAGGGATATTGACCCCGGACTGAACAGCATCAGATGGCATATCATCCGTTCTGCCTCCGAAGTATATAAGCTGTATGGATTTGAACACTGGGACACCCCGGCCCTTGAATATGCCGAAAACCTGGGAAAATACCTTCCCGATACCGACACGGTGGAGGAAGGGGTTTACTCATTCAAGAATCCGGAAGCAGAACCTGTGCTCACCGCCGATGGCCGGGAATTGAGAGACGAATGGGATCATGTGGTCATGGAAAACCATTTCCTGTCGCTCCGTTACGACCTTACCGCCCCCCTTGCAAGATTGTATGCCGAGAACCTGTGGCATGAAAGCCTGAAAGGAAACCTGGCCACTTCAAAGGCCCCGCTTTTCCGGCGCTACCAGTACGGGCCGGTTTACCGCTTCGAAGCCAAACTCGACCCGGGCAGGTTCAGGGAGTTCTGGCAGCTTGATTTCGATACCGTTGGCTCCGGCTCTCCTGCCGTGGATGCCGAAACATGCGCTATCCTGGCCGCCTCCATGGAGGCCATCGGGATGCCCAAAGGTTCTTTTCTTGTGAAAGTGAATAACCGCAAAGTGCTGAAAGGATTCCTCGCCACCCTCGGTATTTTGGATGAAAACCGGGAGCAAAGTGTCCTCCGTATCATCGATAAGTTCGACAAAATAGGAGTAGAGGGTATTTTCGGGGAGCTTGTGAACGGCCGCACCGATGAGTCGGGTGCAGTGATCCCGGGACTGGGAATGGATGCTTCTACTGCAAAAAAAATAACCGGCCTTTTCGGGATGTTTACCGCTCTGCAATCCCGGCCGGAAACCATAGAAAACATAAAGAAAACCTGCGGGCATAACGATATGCTGGAAGAAGGGCTTTCGGAGCTTTCCGAAATCGACCAAACCCTCAGAAGCCTCGGTTTTGGAGAAGACCTCATCCTCTTTGACCCCACCCTGGTGCGGGGAATGGCCTACTACACCGGCCCTGTTTTTGAGGTGGTTTCCAACCTTCAATACACCGATGAAAAAGGCAGGCAGCGCAAAGTAGGTTCGGTATGCGGAGGGGGCAGGTACGACGGCCTTGTGGAACGGCTGCTGAACGTGAAAATACCGGCTACAGGAGCTTCCATCGGTGTGGATCGCCTGGCAGAACTGTTGTCTCTCACAGGCTGGTCGGCAAAAAGCCCCCACGGCCCTGTGATTGTGGTTGTTTTCGACGAAAACATGATGCCCGCTTATAATAAAATCGCAGCCGGTCTGAGAAATGCCGGCATCAGCGCTGAAATATACTACGGAATGCAAAGGGGTCTGAAAAAACAACTTTCATACGCTGATAAAAAAAACTGCCCCTTTGCCATCTTCTTAGGCGAAGATGAACTTGCCAAAGGCGTTGTGACTGTTAAAAACCTCCGCCTGGGAAGAGAAATTACGGAAATTGCCGACAAGGAAGAATGGAAAAAGAAAGTCCAGTCCGAGGTCGGATTAGAGAATATTGTAGCCTACATCCGCGACAATCTCTGATCCCCGAAAAGGATTTTATATGGCCTGCTTACCGCTTCGCTGACCTCATTCACACTTATATATTTACTAAAACGTCTGAATTCCTTTCCTTCAAAAAAAATAATGATTACAGGGCTAACAAAAACATTAAACCGGGCCGGCACCTCAGTACCCGAACCGGAATTGACCCATAGAAGTTTCATTTCAGGGAACACCAGGCTGATGAGCTCCTGAATTTTTGGCCGGAGCGCGAGGCAGGGAGGGCAGTGATCATTGTAAAAATAAAGAACGGCAGCCTTTTCCTTCTGCAAAAATGCCGCTAATTTATCCGCTTCAAATAATTTTTCTTCTTCCATACATATATTTGTCATGTTGATCAGGTCTTTTTTTACATTTGCCTGCTAAAATTGTTTTCAATGGGATGGATTAAATCCTTCATGATAAAGATCAACCGCGAAGCGCTTTTTCAATATTACCGGTATCGCGGGTCCGCAAAATCTGCACCGGTTCCACGCTGACCAGTACCGTATTTTCATTGGCACACTGCCATCCATTATTTATCATTAATTAAAAACAAGGAGACAAAAATATGACTTTAACAATAAAAGGAAATGGTTTAACCATAGAGGATGTAGTAAACGTTGCAAGAAACAACCAAAAAATAGAACTTGACGCGAAAGCTCTGGAAAGGATAAAAAAATGCCGTGCCATGCTGGAAAATAAAATCCGGGCAAAAGAGATCATGTATGGAGTCAATACGGGCATTGGAGAATTTTCAGAGGTGGTTCTGAATGATGACCAGGTCAGGGATTTTCAGAAATACCTGATCTACAATCATGCTGCCGGGATTGGAGACCCGATGCCTCTCGAATATGTAAGGGGGGCGATGCTCGGAAGGATCAACGTACACGCACACGGCAACTCGGGTTGCAGGCCGGAGATCACCCGGACCCTGGTTGAAATGCTCAACAAAGGGGTGACACCTTACGTTTGCTCCAAAGGATCCGTGGGAGCATGCGGCGATCTTGCCCCTATGTCGCAGATAGCCCTGCTCATGATGGGCGAAGGCCAGGCATATTATAAAGGCGAATTGTTAAACGGCAGGGAAGCTTTGGACAGAGCCGGCATCGAAGTACCGGGCTTACATGCCCGCGATGGCCTCGCCACCATCAATGGTTCCAATTTCATTACGGCCATGAGCGCTATATTCCTTTACGATGCCAACCGGTGGCTGAAGCAGGCCGAGATTGCTGCAGCCATGTCGCTGGAAGCTTTGAAGGCCAACATGAAACCCTACACCGCCAAAATCCACGAAGTGAGGGGCTTTAAAGGAGCGATAAGAAGCGCCCTGGCCATTAATAAATGTATACAGGGCGGCGATCTTAAGGAAGGCAGAATCAAATGCAAGGTGCAGGATGCCTATTCCATGCGTTCAACACCGCAGGTGATAGGAGCAGCCCACGACGCCCTTGCCTGGGCTCGTTCGCAGGTTGAGATTGAACTGAATGGCGTGGGCGACAACCCCATATTTTTCCCGGATGAAAACCTCCAATTGTCAGGAGCCAACTTCCAGGGATCGCCGGTATCGCTGCCTATGGATATGGCTGGAGCCGCCATCACTATGGTGTGCGTACTTTCCGAACGAAGAATGAACCGCCTCAATAATCCGGCCCTCAGCGTCGGCCTGCCTGCTTTTCTTACCAAAGGGGCAGGGATGTTTTCCGGCCTGATGCTCAGTCAATATACAGCCGATATGCAAATCGTCGAACAGCGGATCCTCTCGGCGCCTGCATCCATACAGTCGATTCCTGCAGCGGCAGACCAGGAGGATTTCGTATCCATGGGCATGAACACCGCCCTGAAAAATTTTCAGATCCTCGACAACGCCTTTGGAATATTGGGGATTGAATTTATGGCAGCTGCTCAGGCCCTCGACTTCAGGGAGTATTCTTTTGGCCATGGAGTAAGAAAAGCAAAGGAGGTCATACGGAAACACGTGAATTTCCTTGATGTGGACAGACCCCTTTACCCGGATCACGACAAAATGAAGGCACTTGTTAAATCGTGTGAAATACTTGAAGAAACAGAAAAAATAACAGGCAGTCTGGAGGAATGAAAATCCTGTGTTAATCAGGGGAATAATTTTATTAACAGCAGCTTACACCTCTGAATACCCCTGAAAGATGTTATGTTAAGGAACTGCAGATGAATTTTTTGAG
>JAFGME010000042.1 GCA_016927695.1 Bacteroidales bacterium | reverse complement strand
TGCATCCCGGAGTTCAATCAATACCCAGTCCACAACATCGGTGTTGGGTATAGCGGTAACGGCTTCGGTACCGGAATAGTACCAGGGAGCCTGGTTATAAGGCTGAGAGAGGGGAAGATGTCCTCCGGAGTTTAATGTAGTATTCATCTCTGATCCATTGAAGGGGCCTTCGAGGAAGGCTTTAAGGTCGAGAGCCGTTGATGCGGCACGACCTATGATATATTGCCCGCCGGATGTGATGGTATCGAATCCTACTTCATCGGTAATTGCATTGAGTGCGGTGGCATGGTCAAAGAAACCCCAACTTGTGTCGCAGATGGGCGCCCTGGTGTAAAGCCTGATTTGCCCGGGATTTTCCTGGTCCTGTTGCGTAAGATCTTCATAAGGCTTTATTATCAGACCAGCAGCAAAACTTCCCAGGCCGTAGTGATCGAGGATCCAGTACTGGCTTCTGAATAATGAATCTGTTACCTCTGGAAGGATGTTTGGTTCGTAGAGGATTTTGGTCGCTACCAGGGTGTCTGTGCCGGTCTTTTCCAATATATACAGGTCGAGGTCTGCTTCATAAAAGGGCTGTGGGCCTGTTGCACTTACTTCGCGCAGATAGCTGGCACCCATGCCGAGCGGCGCCGATGACTCAACATAGGTGCAATTTCCACCGAAATGTCCGATATTTCCTCCTGCAAGGTCAGTAAGATGTATACCGTCAAATTCATTCACCGGCCAGTAAGCGTAGAGATTATCCTCGGTTCCTGTCAAAGTCAGGTGCAGGTTCTCCCTGATGCGGTTCACATCAAGCGCTTCATTCCAGATTCTGACCTCATCTATTTTTCCATTATACCAGGCGCCGTTGTTATTATAGGAACCCATTTTAGCCTGGAAAGCCGGGCCGGGATCTTGGAGTGGCGCATTGGGAACCGGTGTGGATGCCTTTAAAACGCCATCCACATATAGTTTCACGGCATCATTTCTCTTCCAGGTTCCGCATGCATGCGACCATTGGTTGAGGGGCAGGGCAGGCATAACGGCTTCGTACCAACCTTCTCCCGCTAATTTAACGCTCATCCTCATTGCGTTCCCGCTTATTCCCATTTGAAATTCGCCATTGTCGCCATGATAAAAGATAACTTCATCATCGCCCGATAGAGGATAGATCCATGCTTCAACCGAGAATTCATTCGGCGAGACTCCCCAGAGGGTGTCCAGGGAAACATAATCAAAGTTACCGTCAAATTCAAGCGCTGATCTGGTGGTTGCCCGATCGCCCTGATATTCGTAAGCGCCAATATCGACCCGTGGAATATATCCTGCATATATCCTGGGATTTCCGGCATAATCAACATCCGGTAAAAACAAACCGGTGGTATCCGGGGTACCTGCATCCACGCAGGGTGAAATGGCCTGCAACGCATAAGGATGATCTCCAGTTCCCACAAATTTCGGATCAGTAGAAATAAGATTGTCGAAAAAGGCATACGGATCATTCGCATAATATATTTCAGAATAGCTGTTTTGCACATTACAGTTGGAGATCGTACAATTGGTCAGGTCTTCGAGGTAAAGCTCATCACCATCCATATCGGCATCATTACTATAGATAAGGTTGTTGGTGAATTTCATATTGGAAATGGAATGAAGATAAACAGCCCCGCCTCTGAGTTGGGAAGAGTTACCTGAAATTGTATTGTTGCTGACCACAAGGTTAATACTACTAAACATTAAATCCAGGGCCAGACCTCCACCACCCTTATTACCAGAAGCACCAACCATATTATTGACGATCAAATTGTCAATTATTGAAACATTGCCTGACCATCCACTGTAATAAGTTATTCCACCGCCGGATTGATCAGCAGTGTTATCGTGGATATAATTATCGGAAATAATGCAATGATATGAATTATCTTTGAGGTATATCGCGCCACCCTCAATATTAGCTGAATTGTATCCAAATTCATTGTTTTTGATGATTGCATGCCTGTAATAATTCAACCAGGCATACAACCCGCCACCCCTTGCACTAGCGTGGTTATATAAAACGTTGTTGTCAGTAAAGGTTATTCCGGAATGTTCATATCTAACGGTACCGGAACTTGTTCTATTATTCCTAAAAGTTGAGTGGGAGATATTGCTCTCAGAATATATAAAATTAACACCTCCGTTTGGCGATGCTTCATTTTTAATATATTCAACGATACAATAGGAAAACAGGTTTTGCTCACTTGAATGGTCAAATTTTATTCCTGCCCAACCGGCATGGGTGTTGTTGTAAAATCCGGTTGTGTCACTGATGGTGAACCGTATACTGTCAACAGGAGTACCTGCGGCATGTAATCCACCAGTTACCGAAAAACCGGCACCACCTTCAAATAATACAACCACTCCAGGCTCAATGGTCAGTGTGGCTGCCACCTGTATGGAAACATTGTTCAATACATGAAGGGTGTCACAGTTGATTTGCAGGTCAGTATCTACAATATCACTCAGGGGGAATAAACCTGACGGCCCGGGAAATTCATAAGCTCCAAGATCCACCAGATCCAGGCATCCGTTAATCCTGGGATTTCCAATGATGTCTGTCAGAGGCAGGTTCAGGCCTGTAGTGTCGGGCCGGCCATAGTTGATACAAAAGGATGTTTGAGTCAGGGCATAAGGCTCTTGTCCTGCACCTGTGAAACCGGGATCGAAATCAAGAAGCTTGTAATAAGTGCCGTTGAATACACCTCCCGATTCCAGGACAATTCCATTGACCCCTTCTGGAATGAAATTATACTCCACTGCCATACCTGTTGTGATGCAGGTCGAATCCAGATAAATCTCGTCTCCTGCAATTTCAGATGAATCTGAATGAAAAATATTGTTATAAATCATCTGGTCGCCCTGAAGATTACAATGGATATAGATTCCCCCACCGTATTCGGCAGAATTACCGGTTATGGTATTGTTGATAATCTGATAGCTTCCCGGGATAGTATCCTCTTGAAAATTCCAGATGGCGATTCCTCCTCCACTGCGGTAAATTATAGCTGATTCGTCCGAAATCATGTTCCCGGTCACGAGATTGTTTATTATCCTTATATTGGGAACATAATATTTTTGAATCTGTAGAGAAATTCCTGCTCCGTTTTGATTGGATGTATTGGACTGAATCCTGTTGTAGAGAATTGATACATTCTTGGCCCTGTAAATATGTATGCCGCCTCCGCAATTTTCGGAATAATTATTATTGATGGTATTGCCGGAGAATATCATAGTATCTACGAGGTCGGCTGACATGGTTCCACCAAAATAAAAATAAGATGACCCGCCGCCACTTGCGGTCAGGTAGTTGTTACAGACCACATTATCATTGAAACTGACGTTTCCGCGATAGAAATAAAGAATGCCCCGTTCAAACCCTCTGTTATGATGAATATAATTCCTGCTGATCTTAATATCCGATCGGGCTATTGTAATGGCCGATCCAACGTTGACAAATTGTCCCCCGAGAAAGGGCTCCATAGAGGAAAACCTGATCTCATTGTTTGAAACCAATAATTTATCTGTGTAATAACAGCCTATTGCCCCGTCCCAGTAGTTGTAACCACTTCCATTATTGTTATATGTCTTGATATACTCCAGGATGCAGTAACAGATTTTCGATGAATCGTTAGTAGTAGGAGTGTGGTTAAAAGCAATCCCCCTCCATCCAGTGAAGGTATTTGCCGCATATCCCGTTGTATCCGGGATGGTGAATTTGATGGAATCGGTTTCCGTTCCCACCGCCAGTATCCGGCCATTGACAAAAATCCGGTAAGCATCCTGAAATGAAACAATCATCCCGGGATCAATCGTGAGCGTAGTCCCGTCATCAATGGTGACATCACCGGTCACAAGAACGGAATCCACTACGCCCCAGGTGGTGTTGGTGGAGATGTTTCCGTTTGCAATAAGATGATCAGCACGGACATTCATTGTGATGATCACCATGATGGCGGTTATCATCAAGCCATAAAAATTGTAATTCTTTGATTTCATATCTGTAAGTGTTAAATTAATATTCAATGATTGTTATGTGCTGGCTCGTCTTCCACTTCAAAGGTTGAATAATCTTCAGGGGGAACTTCGGTAACTTCCATCCGGTCAATATGATAAAACCGGTTTCCGATGCTGCAGAATTCCAGGAACCTTTTCAATTGCTCTTCCGACCCAGAGGCTTTTATACCTACCGAAAGGCTGTTTTCATAGTAAATCCTGCCTGTGATACCATTGGTTTCAGCTTTTTCTTTCAGGAAATACCTGAACCCTGTTTTGAATACTGATCCGGTGATTTGAATTTTGTAGCAAGGCATGAAACAAAAGTATCCTCTCTGAAAACAGAAGGCAAGTTTTAAAACTGTCCCTGCGTAAAACGGACTCCCTGTGGATAAAAAGTAATTTTATAGGCTTGATATTTAGTAGGTTGTAATCAATCAATCAGCTTATTTAGCGCTGCTTTTCACTGTCAGCGTGTAGGACTGTCACTGCGTAAAAAGTCCTGTCTGTGCGTAAAAAAACAGTTCTACATTATTGATAATGTGGTAAAAAAAAACTTTGACAGTGGGCAGGCGTCTTTTAGCTCTTCATGGCGCGTTCCCTGAACTGGTTGGGGGTCATACCGACCACACTTTTAAATTTTTTGAAAAAAGTTGAACTTGATTTAAATCCGGTCAATTCGCCTATTCCTTCAATGGAAAGGCGCTTATGTTGGGGATCGTTCAGGTATTCTATGGCGGTACGGATGCGGTATTCAAAGATCAGGTCGTAGAAGCTCATATTATATCTCTCATTGATGAGGTTTGAAAGGTAGGTGCGGTTGGTATTCAGCTTTTTACTGAATTCGTCAAGGGTTATGTCGCTCCAGAGGTATGGCTTTTCTTCGGCAAGGAATTTCGCCAGACGCAGGGCCAGATCCGAATTTTGGTCCTCGGAAAATGTTTTGTGCCTGATATCACTTTCCGACAGATGGATCAGGCATTGTTCAAACTTCTTTTCCAGTTTAACAGATTTAAGATTTTGCGCTACCAGCTTGTTATATGCCCTGCTTTTAAAACGGAATAAAAAAATGAGGATCATTATCAATGCAGAAAGAATAACGGCTACCAGGATCAGGTAATTCTTTTGCAAGCGGTAGGTGTTGCTCCTGTGCTCCTCTTCCCTTATTCTGGCCTCTTTTTCCTGAAGGTCAAACCTGGCCGACATTTCATTGATCTGGCGCTGGATTCTGTCATTGTAAAACTGGTACAGTAATGAATGAGAGATACCGGCATATTCCAGGGCGCTTTTGTAATCACCCAGATCGGCATAAATGTCTGACAGGAATTCATAAATATAAAGAAACGCATTCCGGTTGTTCTCAATATTGCCCATTTCCAGGGCTTTGAGCAAAATTTCCTTCGACTTTTCCTTCCTTCCCATTTGGTAATATATATGGGCCAGGTTGTTGTAGGTATTGATGGCCTGGGGATACTTGTTAATGGACAGGAAATTTTCCGTGGCTTTTGAAATAAGATGTAAAGCCGAATCCAGTACACCCTGGTTTAAATAGTAATATCCCAGCTCGTTCTGAGAGGCAGCAAGATACTCTGTCAGATTTTCTTTTTCCGAAAGATCGATGCAAAGGCGGGAATATTTGATAACCGAATCGGCCTCGTTGCCCGTAACCGGTGGCATCTCATGATACAGCGCTGCGATCCTGTTACAGGCGAAAGCCCTGTTAGCGGTACTGATATCGTTGTTTCGAAGCGCTTGATAAATAATTCCGATCCCTTTGTTATATTCCTGTTTTTGCCGGTAAGCCTCTGCAAGGTATATCCTGGCATAAACAGCAGAATCACTTTGGTTGTCAACCGTTTCCAGGTACTTCATAATGAGAGGAATCCCCTGATCCGGCTTCGACTGAACGATCATATTTTTTGCTTTATACAGCAATGGATCTTCATTAAGGTTTGTATCCACTGATATTCCCATTGCAGGTTTGGGAACAGGGATCATTTCCTGCAACACCAGTATTTTCGACCGGATCAGATTGATCCTGGCTTTTTGTTTTTCAGTAAGATTTGAATCCAATTCTATGACAGCCACGAGCTTTTTTAATGAATCCCCGGTCTCTTCTATTAATTGAAAGAGGTGATCAACCTGTTTTTGATGTTTGTCGGGATAGAGGGCGCCGCACCTCAGCATCGGGCAACTTCCTGCCATCAGGAGTATAGTAATCAAGTATTTAGCGTAAAGTGACATTGTAGATAAAGAAACTAACCGGAATGCCAAAGATATAAAGATAACTAAATACTAACTCATAAACAGGAGGGAAATTTTTACCAAACGGTCATTCTAAAATACTTAACATCAGTTATTGTCACTATTAACTTTCTACTTTCTACTAATTTGGCACCTGTCCCCCCATTCCCGTATTCGGCGCCCACTGGTCGATTTTGTCGCCGTTGTTGACCTGGCTGTCGGCATTGCCGTCGGCCCCGGTCATACCCCAGATGCCGGGGGCGAGCTCTTTGTGGCCTTGTGTTCCGCCGTAGGCTTGTGATGCGCCGGTTGTAAAGTCGTAGCTGTAAACACTGCCGGGTTCATCCACCGGTGGCCGGGATAACAGGGGTTGACGTTTTGTGTGCCGTCAATATCCCAAATATTGACAAAATTCCATCCGGCATTCGTGAATGCGCTTTCGGATTTCATCCTGGCAGTGTTTTTACCGGTTCCTCCGCTGCTTATGGAAAGGTCGGAAACTTCGGTATACCGGAAGGAATTGGAACCGCTATGCGCCACAACCACTTATGCAATCCCGACTGTCTGTTCCGGCATTTCCAGAAAGGCCTCACGCTGGTGGTACTGCCGCCTTTCATCCCATCATCTAAAAAAGTGTAAACAAAAAGAGTTAAAAAGTGTAAATCATAAAATTAAAAAATATGTAAAATAAAGTGTTTAAAATATGTAAAATAACGAAATTTTGCGGTTGAACGATCTGAATTTCACGGGCTTTTCATTCGAGTCGCTCTTTACCCACGAATTGCGCGTATATGCCCAGGCAAATGATGCCAAAGTGTATCATTACCGCGATTCGAGTGGTTTGGAAGTGGACTGCATTGTGCAAAAATACAATGTCGACTGGTGTGCTTTTGAAATAAAACTCGGCACAGGGCATTTTGACGAAGCTGCAGCAAGCCTCAGAAAATTAGTTGCGATATTAGACACAAAAAAAATAAAACCGCCCCGATCGCTCAACATTATTACAGGAAAAGGGATAAGTTACACCCGAAATGACGGAATAAATGTAATCTCGTTGGCATCATTAGGCGCATCCTGAGGGGAACCCTTTCCTGCAGGCTCCGGTCCGGCTGCCCTGATGAGCGGGCCGGGACGGCAGATGCCTTAGACTGAGCGAAGCCAGATGCCGCACACTGAGCGAAGCCAGATGCCGCACACTGAGCGAAGCCAGATGCCGCACACTGAGCGAAGCCAGATGCCGCACACTGAGCGAAGCCGAAGTGTACGCTTAATAATAAAACAGCCCATCCAAACCGGACAGGCTGCTTTTTCGTATTTTATAATTCGTAATTGATTTACTGCGGCACCTGTCCGCCCAGCCCCGTATTCGGAACCCACACATCATTCTTGTCGCCGTTGTTCACCTGGGCATCGAGGTTGAAGTCACCTGCTTTGTAACCCCCTGTTCCGGCCTGCTGTATCCAGACATCGTTCTTGTCGCCGTTGTTGATTTGTTGGTCAGCGTTTCCATCTGCCCCGGTCATGCCC
>JAFGME010000291.1 GCA_016927695.1 Bacteroidales bacterium | reverse complement strand
TGGAAGCAGGCGCTGTTTCCTTTGGAATTTATTTCCCGGAAGAGTTTATGGAAGTTTCAGGCGCCACCCTTACGGGCGCTGAAGGAAGCGCCATTGTAACCGTCATGGACGGTATGGTACGTATCGGATGGGCCGGACTGAATGCTCTTGCTTACAACGGCGGCGATGTAATGTTCACCCTGAACTGCACAGCCAAGGACCTCAGCGGGCTGACTGCTCCCATACAGTTGGGCCTCCTTGAAGGCAGCGAGTTCACTGATGTTATGGCTCAACCCTTTGCAGGAGTCACCCTGGCCACACCTGAGCTGATCACTTTAACGACATCGGCAGGCGGAAATATGGCTGAAGGTTTGTGGATGGCCCGGAATTATCCCAATCCATTCCATCAGTCAACCACCATCCGCTACTCAATCCCCGCCAACGGTTTTGTTTCCATCAAAGTGATGAACCTGTTGGGCGAAACCATTGCCGTACCTGAGGAAGGCACCCGCATGGCCGGTGAGTACAGCGTGGAATTCTCAGCCGAAGGCCTTGAAGCAGGTATTTATCTTTACATCCTTGAATTCACCAATGCAGACAACACGAGCAGGATCATCAATAAAATGAGTGTCACCCGCTAATAAATGGAATTATGAAGACGAAATTTTTATATTATATTTTCGCGCTGTTCATAATTTCCTGGCCCGGGTTAACCATAAGTCAGATAAACACCACAGCATCCACCCTGCAATCCTGTCCGGGGGATATCGTGGTGCCGGTTTCAGTGACCAACTGTAATGGCATTGGGGCGATATCCCTGGTGCTTCAGTTCAACACGGCCACACTGACTTATATGAGTTATGAGAATGTCCATCCACAGCTTTCAGGAGGAAGCCTGATCGTGAATCAGGTCAATGACAAAGTGTATGTGGGATGGGCCTCTTCGTCGGCAGCCAATGTTGGCGACGGAGTGCTGATCGCCCTGAGATTCTCAGGAGCGACAGGTTCCTCCAACCTTACATGGGACACTCAGACACAGGGAAATTGTGAATACAGCGGTGTAAACGGCAATGTCTTGCCGTCAAGCTTTACCAACGGGGTAATTACTGTTTATGGTATTCCAACCATCACGCAGCAACCCCTCAACCGGACCATTCTCATCGGCCAGAATACCAACTTCGGTATTGTGGCCACGGGAACGGGACTCTCCTACAGATGGCAGTTCAGTCCGGATAACGGAAGCAACTGGTTCGACCTGAACAATACAACGCCATATTCAGGTGTCACCACTGCCACGCTTTATATAAGCAATACACCTTACAATCTTACAGGCTATCAGTACAGGTGTCGCGTGGAAGGAACATGCGACCCTGACGCTTTTTCCGATCCGGGATTGCTTACCGTTATTTATCCCATCACCACCTCCCTTCCCTCACAGTATTATTGTCCGGGATTGTTAGAGATACCCGTGCATGCAGACACCTTAAAAGGTGTGGCGGCCTTCTCCATGGCGCTGGCTTATAACTCCTCGGTACTCACTTACCAGGGTTATCAAAACGTACATTCTGCATTTGCCGGAGGGAATTTTGTGGTGAATGCCACCCCCACTCATGTTTACATGACCTGGGCCTCCACCACGCCTCTGACATTCACCGATATGGATATGGTGGAACTGCTGTTCCAGTCGGTCACAGGAACAGGAACACTGGTATGGGATACACAAACTCCCGGGGCATGTGAATACAGCGACCTCAACGGGAACGATATTGTAAGTGTGTTTACCAACGGGCAAACCAATATTTATGCAGTTCCGCAGATCACAAACCAGCCGGTGAACCGTATCGTTCCGGAAAACACAAACACCAGTTTCTCCCTTACTGCAACCGGCAGCGGACTTACCTATCAGTGGCAAATAAGCGCCGACGGCGGGAATGTCTGGAATAACCTGACCAACGGCGGGCATTACAGTGGCGTTACGAACCCCACCCTGAACATCACAAATTGCCTGCTCTCAATGAATGGTTATATGTACAGATGCATTGTCGGAGGATATTGTCCGCCTGTGGTCAATTCAAATGAAGTTATATTGACAGTGCTGGCAAACATCACAACCATTTGCGCCACGCTTTCCGAGTGCCCGGGCCCGATGATTGTACCTGTGAATGTAACCCATTTTGTAAATGTGGCTTCCTTCTCACTTACATTGAACTATAATCAGAGCGTGCTTACCTGGAACGGGTATCAAAATTTGCATGCTTCTCTGGCGGGAGGTGATTTTATCGCCAATGCCGCAGGTGGAAAGGTATACATCACCTGGACTTCCACAACTCCCGTTACCTTCGGGGATGCTTTGCTCATCGAATTTCTGTTCACCGGAGCCACAGGATCTTCCCCGCTTACGTGGGATACCCAGACTCCCGGTAACTGTGAGTACAGCGATATCAACGGCAACCTGATTTATACGACTTTCACGAATGGTAACGCTACGGTGCATGCCATCCCGTCCATTACCTCTCATCCGGTGGATAAAACTGTTTTGGCCTTCGTCAATGCTACTTTCAGTGTTACAGCTACGGGAACAGGTTTGGGCTACTACTGGCAGGAAAGTACCGATGGTGGTTCCAACTGGAATTTTATTACCAACGGAACCTATTACGCCGGCGCCACATCAGCCACCCTTACCGTGAAAACCCCTCCGGTTTCATTCAACGGTTACATGTACAGATGCCGCGTGAGCGGGACCTGTCCGCCACAATTGTTCAGCGACCCGGCAACGCTTTATGTGCTGAGTTTTATCACTACCACGGCTCAAAATGTTTCCAACTCCTGTTCAGGGAACATCAGTATGCCTGTCACTGTTTCCAACTGCACCGGGGTAGGAGCCATATCCCTGACATTGAATTACAACCCTGCCCTGCTGGAATTCAGCGGTTATGAAAACCTCCATCCGGAGCTGAACACGGGATTTTTTAGCATCTCAGGGATTGCCGGTCAGGTCAAGATGAGCTGGGCCTCCACCAACCCTGCCGACATAGGCTCAGGGACCCTCGTTCACTTTAAGTTTACCGCCGACCCGGGCATATCCACACCGGTTACATGGGATACACAAATCCCCGGCAACTGCGAATACAGCGATGTAAACGGAATCATCATCCCTTCGGTGTATAACAATGCTACGATTACCGTGGTGGCCAATGCGCTTATTGTGGATGCCGGAGATGATGCTACCATCACCCAGGGATCCTCCGTTCAGCTCAATGGAAGCGTATCCGGAGGAACTGCACCCTATATTTATGCATGGACACCCACCGACTGGCTGAGTAATCCGGCCATACCGGATCCCATGGCCAACCCCCCGGCGACGACAACCTATACCTTAACAGTGACCGACAATCTGGGTTGTTATGGTACGGATGATGTAACCATCACAGTTGAATCAGCCGGGTTCAACCTTAGCCTGAAGGCTTATATTGAAGGGCCTTTTAATGGATCCTCCATGAACACTACCTTGTATAATCAGGGATATCTTCCGTTAAACCAGCCTTACACCGGTTTGCCCTGGAATTATCCCGGGCCGGAGAGTGTGGCAGCGATCCCCAACCCAAATGTGGTTGACTGGGTGCTGGTTGAACTCCGGGATGCCACGGACGCTGCATCCGCCGGCAGCGCCACCCGCATTGCCAGGCAGGCAGGTTTTATCCTGAACAACGGGAGTATTGTGGCAACGGACGGATCGGGCCCGATGCTGTTTAATGTCACCATCTCTCAAAACCTCTTTGCCGTGATCTGGCACCGGAATCACCTGGCGGTGATTTCGGCAAACCCCCTTATACAAACAGGCAACACCTATTCCTACGACTTTTCAACCGGGTTGGGTCAGGTTTTTGGAGGCATCAATGCCCATAAACAGATTGGCGCCGGAATCTGGGGCCTCATTGGAGGCGACGGAAAACCCGATGGCCAGGTGAATAATGGAGACAAGCTGGATGTTTGGGTGCCACAGGCAGGAAACTCCGGCTATTATGCAGGCGACTTTAACCTTGACGGACAGGTGAACAACAACGACAAGAACGATCTTTGGAAGCCAAACGGTGGAAAATCGACACAGGTGCCGTTCTGATGATCGTTGGGCAATAATGATCAAGCCCCCCGGTATTGGGGGGCTTTTTTTTTGCCTGACCGCTTATTAAACTTCTTCCTCTCCGGAAATTTCCAGCTTGAAACCAATGCCATGCACGTTGGTTATGGTGATCCGGGGGTCGGATTTCAGGTAACGCCTGAGCTTGGAGATGAAAACATCCATGCTGCGCCCGATGAAATAATCATCACTGCCCCACACCGCCTTCAGCGCCGTTTCACGGGTCAGCAGTTTGTTTTTATATATGCAGAGTATCCGGAGCAGCGAAGATTCTTTGCGGGTCAGGGATACTTCCTTTCCCCCTTCAATAAGGATCATGTTTTCATAATCAAAAATGAATTTCCCAAGAGTGAACTTTTTCTGTGTATGAGACTCTTCATTTTCATTCTGGTTGTTCTGGCATCTTTTTAACACTGCATTGATCCGCAGGCTCAGTTCTTCAGTGCTGAAAGGTTTGGTGATGTAATCATCACAGCCAACCTGAAAACCCTTTACTTTATCTTCTCTCATAGATTTTGCCGTAAGGAAAATGATGGGCGTGATTTCATCAAATTTCCTGATGTCTTCCGCCAGGCTGAAACCATCCTTTTTAGGCATCATCACATCAAGAATGATCAGGTCGTATCTGTTGGCAGTAAATTCTTTCAGTCCTGATTCCCCGTCGCGGCAAAGCTCTGTCTGGTAGTCCTGCATTTCCAGATAGTCCCTCACCACAAGGCTCAGGTTGGGGTCGTCTTCAACAAGCAATATTTTCGCTTTGGAGAACGCTTGATTTGAGAATGGCTTCTTAACCATATTTACTCCTGATCATTAAGTTGTTTCAATTATATTCATTACCGGAAAAGAAACATCAAAACGGCTGCCTTTGTTTAACTCGCTCCTGACGTTTATCGATCCGCCCATGGCTTCCGTGATGGTTTTGACATAATAAAGGCCCAGTCCGAAGCCCTTCACATCGTGAAGATTACCTGTCTGAACCCGGTGAAATTTCCTGAATATATACCTGGTATTGTCTTTGCTGATCCCGATCCCCTTGTCCTCCACCGAAATGATAAGATGCCCGTTGTGATTTCGTGAAGTTATTGTGATCTCAGGGCTTCCGGCGGAGTATTTGTTCGCATTGTCGATCAGGTTATTGATGATATTGGAGAAATGAAGCTTGTCAGCCGATATTACCTCCTTTTCAGCGCTCAGATGCTCATGAATCACCCCGCCCCTTTCTCCCACCAAAATGTTGAAACTTCTGATGCTTTCCCTCACCACTTCATGGGCATTGAAATCCTTCATCTTCAACCTGAAATCCTTCCTGTCAAGGATGGCTATCTGCAGCACTTTCTCCACCTGGTTCTTCAGTCGGGTATTTTCATCAAAGATAATGTTTGCATATTTGCTGACCTTTTCCGGAGATTCATTCACCCCCGATTTCATCAACATCTCACTCGATACCGAAATGGTGGATATCGGTGTTTTAAATTCGTGCGTCATATTATTCACAAAATCCGTCTTCATCTCGTTCAGTTTTTTTTGCCTGATGATGAAGTAAATGGTAAAGAAAAAGCTGAACATCAAAATCAGCAGAAATAAGCCCGACATGACCGGCAATATAAGCAGTTCAGACATGATCCTTCTGTTCTGCATGGGAAAAAAAACCTTTAACTGAAAATCATTGTTTATGCAAAGACAATCCAATGACACCCAGTGGGGAGACTTTGAAATCTCACTTTGATAACCTCCGTAAATCCCGTAAAACAAAATGAGATTGCCCGTATCCAGCACGCCGTAAACAAACTCCTCGCTGATCCTCATGAAGTCAAATTCCTTTTGGAGAAGGGAATCGAGCAACTTGGGAGGCACCCGTTCAAGCAGATTATCCGGTAAAGAATCAGCAAAAACAATTATTTCTGGGATATCCTTATTTTGATAATAATCCCTTTCGCTCAGAAGTTGATGGACCACACTTTTTAGCCCGATTTTGACACGGTCATTGAACTGGTCCTCTTTTAACTGCCAGGCATCCCTCACCCATAACAACTGCGTAATGATGGCGGCAACCAGCGAAATGGTAGAAAGTATGATGATTATGGTGAGAACTTTCCTGCTCATGTCACAAAATTAGTTTTGGCATATAGTTTTCTTTCAAAATTTAACAACCCCTTAACAGATATTAACAACTCGTTAACAAGCTCGTATTATTCGTGAAAGTATTTTTGTACACAATTATTGAATCACTTATTAAAACAAATGAATATGAAAAAGGTTGCATTGATTGCCGGCATTTTTGCCTTCGTTTTTTTCGGAACTGTTGCTCTTAGCCCGGTGTTGGCTCAGTCATCCACTACTACAGTTCAGGACGATCCTCCTAAAAAGGACGATGTAAAGAAAGAAAAAACCGCCGAGTATAAAAAAGGGGATTGCTCCAAGCCGTGTGAAGCTTCAAAAAGTTGCTGCGGCAGCAAAACCGCCAAGCCCGACTGTCCTCCCACAGCTCCAAAATCAGCAAAAGCTGACGCCACGGAAGCAAAAGAGAAAAAGACTGACGGTGACAAGAAGTAGTTAAACTGAATTTTCTTTTCCTTAAACCCCTGGATGCCCTTCAGGGGTTTTTTTATTTTTGCAGACTAAAAAACTCTCTTTATGTCAGAAACAATACAAACAGAATACTTAGGGGAATTGCGGACCAGGGCAACCCACGTCAGATCCGGAAACCGGCTTATCACGGATGCCCCTCCCGACAACAAGGGGAAAGGCGAGGCTTTTTCACCTACCGACCTGCTTGCTGCAGCCCTGGGAAGCTGCATGATCACCATAATGGGCATTGCCGCGCAGGAGCACGGGTTCGACATCGACGGTACCCAGGCAAAAATCTGGAAGATCATGGCTTCCGGTCCAAGAAGGGTGGGTGAAGTGAAGATTGAGCTTACCTTCCCGAAAAACAAATATTCTGAAAAGGAAAAGAAGATCATCGAAAAATCAGCTTACACCTGCCCGGTTTTCCTGAGCCTGCATCCCGATCTGAAGAAAACCATTGAGTTCATTTTCTGACATCATGGAAAAGACAATATCGACAGGAATAACAGGCAGGAAAGAAATTACCGTTTCTTTAGGTGACACCGCCAAAGCCTGGGGCTCGGGGCTGGTGGAGGTGTTTGCCACCCCGGCGATGATAGCGCTCATGGAGAACACCGCGCAGGAGAGTGTGCAGGCATTTCTGCCGGAAGGCCGGATAACCGTGGGCACAGAGGTTCATGTGAAGCATCTGAGGGCTACAGCGAGAGGTAAAAATATAGTCTGCACCTCTGTCCTGAAAGAAGTGGACGGAAGGCGGCTGTTGTTCGATGTTCAGGCTCACGACAACAGGGGCCTCATAGGGGAAGGCACGCACGAAAGGTTCATCGTTGACAGGGAGCGGTTCATGGAAAAGCTTGATCAGTGAACTTTGTGAATAGGTGATTGGTGATTAGGGATTTGTAATTGGCAAAAACATCAATAAAGCCAGTACGCAAGCCAACCTGCCGTTTTTATTTTTTTAACCACCGCAATTTTTTAAACTAATAATAAGGTATATTTGCATAATGATGAATAGTCCATTGCAAAATAAGTTTAAGATTCAAATTGAAACCCTTACAGGTTTTGAATTTCAAGACTTTATAGTTGAACTTTTTCTTATAAAATATGGCTCAACGGGTTTTACAGTATTAAGAAAAAAGAAGGACAAAGGTTGTGATGGAATAATTGTTTCCGAAAAACAGGTGATTGCTTGTTATGGTCCTGTGGATTCCAAACAAAAAAAGTTTGAGAAAAAGGTGGATGAAGATTTTGACGATTATATAAACAACTGGCAATCTACATTTCCAAATTGGATGTTTATTGTAAATCACGACGTTACACCGTCGCAAATCAATAAGGTTGAAGGATTAAAAAAGGGAACACCATTAGTAGGGATAAAGGGAATATTATCAATAATAGATGAGCTTGACGGCTATCAAAAAAGAAAACTTGCAAAGTATTTGAACATTGATAGCGAGTTTTTAGCAAAAGATTATCTCAGGGAGATACTAGATGATTTATTGAAAAACTCAAGTAGTGTTGAACCACGAAAAGAATACAGCAAGCCAATTTACATTACAGATAAAGTAAAATTAAACTTTGATGGTGAGGATATTCAAATTGTTCTTGACGAATATAATATTGTTGCGGAATACTTCATCGATATTCAAGATTTAATTTACTGCTATGAAGATGAAGATATTGACAAAATAAAACACCGGATTGTTTACGATTTTTCACAAACTAATGGTGCGTTTATAGATAGATTCAACATATTAACAAAGCAATATTTATCAAAGTACTCAACAGAAACTGATGACGATTATAGATTCTATACAAGGGCGTTGTTGATTTACGTTTTTGAACAATGTTTAATAGGAAATAAAACAGAAAACGAATGATACTACCGCATCCTGAAAGCGATTTAAAACTTAACATCATGGTCTTAGGGGCTGACATAATTGAACAACTCAAAAGGCAGGATTTTGTTTTAGTTGAAAATTTGTTAGAGAAATTTATAAAAAGCGGGGCAAAAAGAACTCCTGATATGTTTTTTAACGCTTTAACTTTTTTATTTTCTTGTGGAGTTTTGGAAAAAAATGATTATAAGGTTAGACTGGTGGTAAAAAGCATTAAACAAATGAGCTTATTTGAATAAAAAATGTTAGTGAAACTATTTTCTGAAACGGACTTATTGTCAGAGCCATTCACTTTTGAATCTGGCTTGAATATTATTTTGGGAAAATACTCTGAAGATAAAGAGCAAAGAGGTATTAATGGAATTGGCAAATCGTCTTTAGTTAGATTAATCAATTATGCTTTTCTTTCGGAATCATCAGAAAAAATATTCTCAAAAGCACAATATGACTTTTTAAGAAAAGAGGGGCATAATATTGTTTTAGAGTTTAAAATCAACAATGAAACACATTTTATTAAAAGATTCTTTGCCAAAAAAGATACGGTTTATTTTGGAACAAAACCGTCAAATTTGGAGGATTATACTAAATCTGAGCTAAAGAAAGTATTGATTAATAAGTTTTTCCCGGTTGAAAATAATGATGTTTTTTTTGAAGGCAATAAGTTAGGTACAATAATGAGTTTCTTCATAAAAGACGATTTGGAAAATCAAAAGAGAGTGGATCCGTTGAATTTTTTGCCATACAATCCTAATCTAAGAGATGTAGCTATTTACAATTTTTTTTTGTTAAACCTATCAACAAAACATATAATACGCTACGATGAACTTGCTAAAGAATATGATAGCTACAATAAAACCATTAAGGGTCTTCAAGACAAAATAAAAGTTGACACTGGTAAAAATATTGAGGAGTATAAAACGGAACGAATAAAGATTGAGCAAAACATATCTTTACTTGAAAAGACTTTGAAGGACTACAAGTTTCTCGAGAACTACAAGAATTTAGAGGCTCAGCTAATTGAAGTTACTACTATTATTAACGAAAGGTTAAAAACCTATTACTCGTTAAACAACAAACATAAAAAAATTAGGGATTCTTACCATTTGTCTCAGGAAATTGACACTAAACAAATTCAAAAATTATATAACGAAGTTTTACAAACTTTTGGGGATTTAGTTACAAAGACCTTAAATGAAATTTCAGACTTCAAAAAGGAAATTATTGAGAATCGAAATAAGTTTCTTATCGCAAAAGAAAAGCAATTAGAATCTTCAATAAAAAAGACTTTGGACGAAATATCAAAACTTGAAAATAAACGAAGTGAGCTTTATAAAAAGTTGGATGAAAAAGGTGCTTTAGAAAGCATCAAAAATACATATGAACAACTAACTATAGAGAAAAGTCAATTAGCGGGTAACATTGCAATACTAACCCAGATTGATGAAATTCAAGAGATGTTAAGCAATCTCGACATTACAATTAGTGAGATAAAAAGAGATATGTTATCTGAGTTAAAGAAATATGAAAAGCCAATAAACTCTTTGAGAACTCTGTTTCAAGATATATTAGAAAATGCAAT
>JAFGME010000290.1 GCA_016927695.1 Bacteroidales bacterium | reverse complement strand
CATACCCGACAGAGGTATCCATACCTCATTCTTATCGGAGGCGTTTACCTGTCCATCGGCGTTGCCATCAGCGGCAATCATTCCCCAGATCCCGGGTGTGATCTCCTTGTAGCCCAATGAACCTCCGTAAACCTTATCGGCGCCTGTGGTATAATCCCAGGAATACATTCCGTTGATTACAGGAATGGGCGCTGAATTCATTACCGGCAAATGGTTCCGGTGATACACCACTGCAAACAGGCCATTTGTGACGGGTTCAATAAAAAATGGAAATGACAATCCATCCATATCCGTAACCGAACCATCGCTGAGCAGAAAAAGGGCTTTGGTTGCAAATGTTGCCGCAGATACAGCGGCGGCAGCATCCGGGGCATCCCTCAGTTCGAGTACGATCCAGTCGACAACATCAACAGGCATTGAAGCCACTGACTCTGTACCGGTGTAATACCATAAAGGATCCATGTTGCCGAAATATGGCAAAGGTGGATCGTAGGGTTGGGACATCGGTATCAGGTTGTTTGCGTACAGCCAGGTATCCATGGTCCCGGAAGATGAATTGAAAGGCCCTTCAAGGAAAACCCTGAGATCGAGCGTGCTGTGGGTCAGTGGGTAATCCATCAGGTCATTTTCGTAAATCCCCCAATACTCCGGAGGATTACCATACTTCGTCTCTGTGGGGTGGGCTGCATCGACATAATACTGACCTCCGTTCATGAGTCCAATCTGGTTATCGACAGGAACAAACTGAATTCCGGCGTTCTGCGCCGGATCTGCAATGGCGATGGTGAACCGCAGAAGACCCAGCCAGTTTGTATCGACTTCATTCATGAACATGGGGTTGGGTACAACGAAGTTAGCCTCCTGGATCACTGCAAAACGATAGGGTTTGTTGTTTGCATAATTAACGATGTGGTAGGTCGGCGCCCCTCCAAGCTCTCCGTGCAGGAGTTCAAGCATCTCCAGCCGGATCTTTGCATCATTATGGTTGGGGGGATAGCCGGCTATGTTTTCGCCGAATGCCAGTGTGTTGTAGTTGAAATAGATCTGGGTGGCGCTGTGAAAAGTACCGGCCATGCTGCACTTCAGCTGAACATCAAAACGGAGGGAATCCCCGGGAATGACCTGAACATTGGCAAACCTCCATGAAACGACCGGGGTCTGCGCTTTTGAAGCAAAACCTACTGCAATGATGGCAAACAAGAAAAAAAAATTCGTCTTCATGACTTTACATTGAAAAATAAATAATATCAGATTTATTATCGTTACAAAATTAATACAATATTTTTATTCAATCAAGTTTACCAGTTTAAATTATCATTAAATTTTCATTATTCAGGAATTGATTTCGGGAAAACTTTATTATATTTGTATATTGATAGCGTTTCCAATTCAACAGCAATGAAAAAGACAATCAACCTGACCACACTGGTTCTGATTTCAGCCCTGATTTACAGCCAGAATCCTGTTCTGCACTGGCGTTTTGCCAACCCGGTACAGCTTTGTGTTGATACCAATAACTTTTTTCAGTTCGATGTGGAAGTATCGTGTGATTATTGGGGCACGTATCATCATGGATTAAACGAATATATCCGCTATGATACAATTACTTTCGGCAGCTACGTTGTTTCATCCGGTGCTATTATATATGAGCCGCTCGAACTGCTGGAGGGCAACCTGGGCGGTTGGCCCCTGTATAACATACTGTTGTTCGTTGACAATAAACCGGACATTTTTGCACTTATCTCAGAAGCCGGTTTCAGCGTTGCGAATCCAATGTTTATGAACGAAGTGCCCATGCTTCCCAACTTTGGCGGGGTATGCCGCTTTACCATAAAGATCAAAAATGCCAATTTCACTGCGGGGATCGGGTTCGTGCCAGAAATGGGTGGAGTGGGTCTGATGGATGGAAACCAGTACTACCTTGATGCAACACACCCTGCAGCAACAAAATATGGAAATCCCCCTGGTTATGAAGGAGTTTACGAAAATGACCTTCTGAATTGGCCTATCCAATCACCTCATGCTTCCTTTTTAACCATACAAGTAAGGCTTGAAGGAGCATTTGACACCACCCTGCATAAGATGAGAACAAAACTGTTCAGCAATGGGGATATACCGTTAAGCCAGCCTTACGGGCCCTCGTTGCCATATTACAACAATCCCCAGCCTTCGTGGTACTACCTTGGAGCAGAGGCAGTAAGCACAATTCCGGCCAATATTGTTGACTGGGTGGTAATGGAGATCAGGGATGCACCCGATGCAACTTCAGCCACAAGCGCAACTTCACTTGGCAGACAGGCCTGCTTTCTGAGGGATGATGGCATGGTGGTCGGCGGGTCAGGAGATGGTATCATTACTTTTTATAAACAGATCTACTACGGAATGTTCGTGGTGATGTGGCACAGGAATCACTTACAGGTAATGAATGCCGAACCCATTCCACCATTGTATACCGATTGCAAGGAGTATTATTATGACTTCTCAACCGGTTCAGGGCAGGCATTTGGCGGCATCCTTGCCCAACATGAGGCCGAACCCGGCGTTTGGGCCATGATCGCAGCGGACGGCAATGCCGACGGGCAGGTTGGCAATCCCGATAAAATTGAGGTCTGGGCAGTGGATGCCGCCCAGTCGGGTTACCTGGGCGGAGATTTTAATCTTGATGGCCAGTGCAACTCACAGGATAAGGTAGACTTTCTTCAGGTCAATTCCGGGAGCGGCAGCCAGGTGCCGCAATAAATGTTAATCAGGACGAATAGCCTTATGATACAGGGTTTTTCTTGTTGCCCAAAGTATGATTTTAGAGTT
>JAFGME010000289.1 GCA_016927695.1 Bacteroidales bacterium | reverse complement strand
GCCTCCACCGGGAATGACCTTTCATACGTGCAGGGTGTTGGCGGTACAGGCTCGCAGTATATACCCCCAATGCAGGGATTCTTTGTCAATGCTACAACCAGCGGCACCTTCACTCTCGACAACAGTGTCAGGACGCACAATGGCTCCAGCATTTTTTACAAAAGCAGCAACCCGGATCTTCTGGTGCTGGAAGTTTCGGGAGAACAATACAGTGATCAATCCTGGATCCACTTCAACGACGCAGCCGGTGCGGAACATGACGGAGTATATGACGCATACAAACGCATCTCCCTGTCCAATTCTCAGTTGCCCCAGATCTACAGCATCACACCGGGTGGAGACAAGCTGTCGGTGAACGGTATGCCTGAAACCGAAAGTGTGAAACTTGGACTCACTGCCGTATCCTCAGGAGAATTCACCATCAGGGCATCCCAACTGATGGAGAGCAGAACGGCCATTCTGGAAGACCTCAGGACTGGCAGATACACAGATATTTCCACGGATACCTATACTTTCAGCTATAAAGCCGGTGAAACGGCTGAGCGTTTCATGCTGCACTTCAACATGGAGATGTCCTCCACAGAACCAGCGATCTATGCATCCGGTAATTACATATATATCAACACAGCCAGCGACGAGGAGGGTAAAGTGCAGGTCTATGACCTGACGGGTCGCATGATTACTGAGATGGAGCTGAGGGGCAATCTGACACAAATTGTGTCTCCGGGAACCGGAATCTGGCTGGTAAAGGTAATGCAGGGAACAGAGGTCAGCGCCAGGAAACTATATACGAAGTAGTGAATCAGCATTAAAACAAAAAGGAGCAATAATATGAAGACAGCAATAAAGACTCTGGTAATTACAGCGCTGATATCCTTCCCATTGACCATTCTGGCCCAGAACCCGCCCCATCCCAACGGGGGCAATGCACCGGGGAGCGGCAACACACCGGTAGGTGGAGGATCGCCGCTGGGGGGCGGCCTGGTAGTCCTTATGACCCTGGCGGCAGGGTATGCAACAAGAAAAGTATTTTTCATGAGGAAAGAAAAGTAGTCCTGTTCAAACAGACTATTGTTTTTGATTACTTTGTTTTGATTGGTTGAACCGCCTGTTTTGAAATAGGCAGACGGTTTTTTCGTTATTAATGCCACGATCTCCTTAGACTGCGTTTCGAGTGCCACGAATACACCAATGGAAGACGAATAATTGGTCTTTAATTAGTGTATCCGTGGCAATTGTTTTTTATGATCCGGAAGACGCAGTTTAGTCGCGGTGCGCTGGACCTTTGCTTTATTGGGATTTGGTTTCTTTTACAGAGGTTTTGGCGCTCCGCACCTGTTTGGACAAAGGAATCCATTCCACAGGGACGGAGGCCCGCAACCTCTGTAGATAGATGATCGGCGTATAATGACGGAAGCTACGGAGTAGCGCAACTGTAAACAACTTACAAATACCCTTCGAATACCTCTTTTTCAGCTGCTGAAACCATTGATAAATATAGGCAGGAAAGCTTATTGTACCCTATAATGAGATACATGTAATGTTTTGGATCACAGTACTTAATTATTATACAGATCGCTGATTTCCTGACTTGATAAAGCCCTGGAGTATATCCTGACATCATCAATCTTTCCATGGGTAACAGTACTCCCGGTTCTGGCATCCCTGCCTATATAAAACGGTCCTGCCGGGCTAACGTCAGAGCCTGTATCAACAAGGTAAGCCACTTCACTACCATCTACATAAATAATGAATTCATTTTCTTCTTTATCCCTGACAAAAGTCACAAAATGCCAGTTATTGGAGCTTACGACATCATTAGGAGTAAAAAAATCCTTTTGACCGTTATTCCAGAATATTCTCAGTCTGTTACCGGTGTGTTTTTCAAAATTCACATTTGCAGCCGTATTGTAGCTGCCCAGCAGAACGCCCCTGCTGTCATCATAAAAATACACCCACATCGAAACTGTCAGACTTCCATTAAATACAGGAGGATACCCGCTGGTTAGTTTTACCCCTGAACTGTTACCGTCAAATTCCAGAGCATTATTCAGGTTTCCGTACCTGTCAGTAGTCCATATTGTGCCAAGATTTGTTCCGTGATAATTGTTGCCGGATTGGTCGTTAAAATTTCCATCAAACGGAAACCAGGCAAGCGGGGGTGACAGGGTTGTGAAAACTTTCTGGCTCCCGTAAGCCGTTCCTTCTGAGTTTGTGGCATAAGCGCGAACGTAGTAAGTGGTATTTGGGTTCAGTCCGGTAATATTGCTTGTGAAGGCCCCGGTGCCGCTGCCGTCTATTGTTATATTATTGGCCGTTGTCGGGCCTTCTGAAGTGCTCCAGCATACACCCCGCACGGTCACGGCAGAACCACCCTCGTCAGTTACATCGCCGCCACCCAGGGCAGAGATAAGTGTGATATCATTGATTGCAGTAGTAGTTACGACAGGAGTGGGCTCAGGAGGTACGGATGCCTGGGCGATCAATACCTCATAACTTATAAGTCCTTCATAATGCTTGTCAAACAGTGTTTTGCCAAATACTTTGGCTTTGGCGCCGGCGCCAAGGTCCAGCCCTCCGTACAAGCTCCACCAAGGTGTTTGAAAAAGATCCGCATCCAAAGCGCTGTAAAGCTTAAGATAAACATACGGTCCCTTGATTCCATAAACTTTAATGGTTAGTTCTGGTTTCAAATAGGCTTCCGCACCGGCATTTATATTCAGTTGGGGTGGGGTGAAGTCCAATGATTTATTAAATGTTTTATAGGGTGACCAACCATCACCTTTAATATATTGGATACCGGCATCAAAGGATAATTCCTGTGAAAATGATGTTGTGATATTGGCATTGGCATAGCCGTCAACTCCGGCTATTATTTTAAGCACCGGGGTGAAAACAACCGGTAAAGTTCCTACAGTAACGGTAAAAGAGTTAAAATTGACCGTCATCAGAGTAACACTTTTTTCAAATTCATACTGCAACCCGGCAATTAATGAAAGATCAAGGTTTTCCGATGATTCGAAACCAAATTTGACTTTTGTTAATCCCGACCATAAACTGTACTTTATATTTACGACAAGGTTCCATCCGCAACTGAATTCACCTACCAGCCTGATCTGGTCCCAGTTTGTATTGAGGTTGCTGTCAGCATCGTAAAGCACAATATTGATACCCCAGCTAAGAGTGTTTTCCGGATCTTTATAACTATTTGTATTCAGACTGATACCGGTATAGTGGTATTCAATACTTTTAATGTCTGAGATTGTTAATGGGGTATCAACCATTATCTCGCCATTCTGGAGGGCTTCCTCCAAATCCGCATCCTCAGTCTGCACTTCAACAACTTCCTCTGCTGCATTAATACTTTTTACTTTTCTCAGGAAACCCTCACCTGCTGCCGATACGATAATATCTCCGGCCTTGAGGTTCAATGCATCAATATTGCTGTTGAACATGAGGGTATTGGTTGTGCTGTCAAGGGATATAAAACTGCTTTGCCATTGGGTTTGGTCAACTACTTTGGTGTTGGCGGATAAAACCACTTCTTCGGTCGCAGGAGCTTTTTGTTCATCCTCTTTTTTACAACCGGTCTGCAGGGTAATAAGGCTTACGGTCATTAAACCAACAAGTAAGTAAATTGCTTTTGTCATTTTCATTATATAGTAATTTATTTTGATATAAAGTAACTGTTTGCACTATTTAAATTCAGCATGGAAGATAAACATAATGGACAAGCCAGGAAAAAAGAATGGGATGAACACAATTAATTCAGGGGCGAAGCATAGATAATTGGGGTGAACGAGGGATATTGTAATTGCGCAATACCTCTATGCATTTGAAAGAGCCATTTTCACTTTAATAAAATATTGCTGCGAAACCGGTATCTTTTCATTTAATCCTGTCAGGACGAGATTATACCTGTTGCAATTCCGGGCAAAACTTTCTACATTATTTAAATTAACAATGCATATTCTGTGGCAACGAACAAAAGAGGTAAAATTCACTATTTTCTGCTCAATGTTCACAAGAGTATTTCGGATGAGTTTTTTTCTGATCAGATCGTTCTCCCTGTAAATGACCTCTACGTAATTATCGGCAGATTTCAGGCAAATGACTTGTCCGGCCGGCAGACTGAACTTATCGGTTTTGCTATTGGAAATAAATTCGATGAATTTATTCTCTTTTTCAATCCGGGGTTTATCAGTTCTATTAATGAAAGATTCATTTTCCGGGATCAGGGATTCGTTCTGCAGGTTCAGTTCCTTCATTCTGTCATAGATCAATATAACGAGAGGGGGAGCCAGACAAATAATAAACACTTTGAGAAGTGTAAGAATTGAAAGATCGGTGGATCCCATGAAAATAAAATAAAAGACGATAGCAACAGAAGAGAGGATAAAAATAAAAAAAGTGTTCAGTATGGTATGCCGTTTACTCATTTTTTTCTGATGACGATCACTCTTGTTCAGGCAGGGACAAGCAACCCTGACAATAAAGATGCAAAGGGAAACAATCGCCCCCATGCCCAGGGCAAACGCCAGCCGGTGGTCAAAATCATAAGATTCAATTGGGAAAGGTTGAAAGATCATTACAAACAAAAAAACTGCAACACCTGTCAAAAGTATCATGCCGTGATCTTTACCCGCTAATGAAGCCAAATACTTCAGCCTAATATTCATCCTTAAATGGATTCGGTGATTCCAAACAAAAGTAAGTAAAAACAATTTACTTTTCAAATGTTTTCTCAGAGGGTTTGGTTTGGTATAAGTAGCAGGTAATTAGGCAGATAAGAAGGAGTCAGAAGTTTTGCTTCAGGTAATGATGACTTTGCCCTTTACCGTCGTTCTTACATATTCGGTGGACGACCAGTACTGTGCATCGATGATTCTTTTACCGGCCACCGTGTCGCCGTACGCAAAATCAAAATTATCTGTATTCTGGAAGGGTATATGGTTGAACGGATTGGGCCCGCTGGGATCGGTGCCGTAGAACATCTCTCCCTGTGCAGTAGGATTGATGGGTTGCAGGAAGTCGTAGCATATCTCCTGGCCCGTGTCGACGATGTTAATGGATGGTGAAAAGAATTACTGATTCATGGTAAGAAGGAGCAAAAGAGCGGAGGTCATGAACACTGATCTCATCAAAATTGTATTTTTTTTTATTTACAGTGGATAGGCACAGGAGCTATCCATGGGTGTATTGGATGTGCAAATTTGAACAAATTGTTTTCTCATAAACCGTTTGTGCTATTTCGTTATTTTTGCCATTCAACTTGCCATTGAAATGAAAAGTAAGACGCTCTGTTTTTTAATCTCAATGATTGTAACATCAGGGTATTGCCAGGATAGCCTGATGAGGATACTTAATGAGAAGTTTCCTGCTCTCGAATTAAAACAGGATCTGGCCTTCATCCGGAACAAAGCACAGTTTAAGAAGTATAACCATGATGGCCTGTTGCTTGCCGGCAAGGTGAACTTCAACAGATTATATGATAGCATTGAAAGTGTTATTGATGAAAAGGGTGCAATGAGCCGCCTTGATTTCTTTTATCTGACCGCTCCACTTGTACGGATGCTGAAAGATGATGGCTCACTTTACAATCTGCGCGGTAATTACAGCTACGGCAATCAGGGAAAAAAGAAGGTAATATTCGCGGAGAAATCTGTAATCCCGCTATTATTGCAGATTTTTAATGATACAGTCTATGTCACCGGCGATAGCACGGCCTTGTATCAATCCAGGCTCATCTCAATCAATGGCATTCCGGCGAAAAAAATCGTATCTGAGATTTTCAGACTCACATCGTTTACAGGAGACAGATATTACAGAAAATATGGATATGGATATCTGCCTTTATATCATTATCCTGAATTGTGTTTTTCGTTATTCGGGTTTCATGACAAGGTTGAAATTGAATACATGCCACCGGATACCAAAACTACAATATTCAAAGAATTACAACTGACTGCAATCGGAGACTCCTTGTTTAAGGCTATTGAAGAAAAGCCGGCTGAGAGATTAAGGTACAGGTTGTTTTTCAGAGCCAATGATGCCGTATTGCGTATCATTCCCATGAGGAATGATGTGATCAATGTGGATGAAATGAATGGATTGTTTAAAACCCTGAGTGAAAGCCCCCCTGAAACATTGATCATTGATCTTTCTTATTGCTACTATTCTTCTGATATTTTCTGGCTTGTAATGCTTAATTATTTATTTGAAGGAGAATTGTGGCTGTATGGTTATCACAAAGAACCTGTAGATCTTGCGAAGTATTCAAGAGAAAAAATGAAAAAAAGTCAGATGGTAAAAGGAAAATTTTCGAGGATTGACAGGGGGAACAGTTATAATGGGAAGATTTATCTTATCACCGGCCCATACACGGCATCCGCCGCTGTGAGGTTTGCCGACATTATGAGATATAACCATATCGCAACCGGCTTTTTTGGCAGGGAAACCATGATAATGAACCCCTCTTATGATTTTCCGACGCTGCACTATTTACCGGTAACGGGGCTGGTCCTGTATCTCTCTTATACTTTTTTCGATGCATTGGATAGCAATCGCAATATGAGTGGCTTTATGCCAGATGTTATTATCCAGCCTGACAACATAACAGAAGCCCGGGAAAACAGATCTGATCAGGTAGTCATTGAGAAAGTCCTGGAGTTTATTCATAAGGAGTAAGTCGATATTTCTTATCAGTGTTAGGCAAGGTTCAATGATCTTGTTTTTATTAAATAATGGCAATTCCACAACCTGCAATGTGTTGGCAGGAAAATGCCTTTACACTGTTTCGGCTGTTACCAATGCCTGCCTGTCGCCTGCCCGGCAGACAGGCGTGTATTCGTGGCAATTAAAATCATGTTTGATATTCCAAAAATACTACATCTTACTTACCCTAAAATGCCATATTGACACTTTGAACCTGCATTTTTTTCAATCGGGAACACAAATAGCCGCTGGCATATAAATTGATAAAGCGGAAATAAATTTTTTGGAATGAATCTGAAAGAAATAAAATCGTACAACGAATTTACAGAGAAAACAAAGGGTAAAAGGAAAGCCTATCTGCTTTTGTATAAAAGGGGATCCGAACAGAGCGATTGTTCCCTCAGAAACCTGGAAGCAGTACCGGAAAAAGAGGCGGTTGAAGATATTTTTGTGGCAGATGTCAATGTGGTAAAAGACATTCATGAAAAATATTCCGTTTCCACGGTTCCCACCATACTTGAGTTTGAAGAGGGCAGGTTCATCAACACCCTGAAAGGCTGCCATCAGCCGGGGTTTTATAAATCATTTTTTGAAAATGCTGTGTACGCCGCTTCTGCCGGTAGCGAAAATGCACAGAAAAGTGTAACCGTTTACACTACGCCGACCTGTTCGTGGTGTAACACCATCAAAACGCATTTCCGAAAGCACGGCATCCGTTACCGCGAGGTGGACGTGTCGCGAAACCAGAGCGCAGCCGAAGAGATGCAGCGCAAAAGCGGTCAGATGGGAGTGCCACAGACCGACATCGGGGGCGAGATCGTGGTGGGGTTTGATAAGCAGAGGATCAACACCTTGCTGGGGATAAACGGGTAAATTACATTCTGATGACAAATCCCATTATGTCTTTTTGTGATTCTGGACACAGGTGGCCGGATTAATATACCGGACAGAAAAAATTTGTAGAATATCATAACATATTAAAAAATAATACAATGAAAGAATTACAACCTTTAAACGAAAATGTGCTCCTCGAAATGAGCGATGAATTTGCCGAAACAAAGACAGCAGCCGGGATCATCATCCCCGACACTGCCAAAGAGAAACCGCAGATGGCAAGGGTAGTTGCCCTCGGTAATATCGAAAACCCGGGTGTTGCTACCGGTGATGTAGTGATCTATAAAAAATACTCCGGTACCGAATTGAAATTCGAAGGGAAAAATTATATGTTCATCCCCTACGCCGATCTTCTGGCCAAGGTGGTCGAAACGGAGAGCATTTAACCCCGGACCTGAGCCGCGAAGGCACAAAATCATGAAGTTGACCGGAGACTCAGTGTGTTGACGAAGAGCGCTTCTGTTTTTCTTTGCATTTGTGTCATTGTGGCATTTTTATTTCTTACTGATTTGTAACCGTATCTTGTATCCGGATTTTCCATACTTTTATATTTTTAAACCGTTTCAGGAAAGAGTTTTCCCGAAACAGGACACGAAAATAAAATTCAGGAGATGGATAAAAAGATATTCAACTTAGAGTTCAGGTACAAGATATGGTTAGAGACTGCTGATGGCCGTAATGTTTTCGGCGATGGCAAATGGGAATTGCTGAAAGCGATTGATGAGGCGGGTTCACTCAAGGGGGCCATTGATAAGCTGGGCCTCAGTTATCGCAAGACCTGGGACAACCTGAAAAAGATTGAAGAGGTGCTTGGGTTTCCCGTACTTGACGCCACAAGGGGAGGCGCAGAAGGGGGAAAGACGGAGCTTACACCTGAAGGGAAACTTCTGGTAACGGCTTTTGCAAAAATCCATTCCGAAGCTGACGGGTTATTCGGCGCACTTACGGCAAACGTTATGAAAAAATTGGGTGAAGACATTGGTTGATGTGAACGCTGCTTTGAAAAAGCGTTCTGCTATTCCATGTTAATTTCAGGTCGCTGGATTTTTTACGCTTTGCTTACTCAGTAAAAGATCCGGGTTAACCCCTTGGGAATTCAGGTTATTTTTCCCGGATCTATCTGTGATTTGGTTTATTACCTGATTATTAGCATTTTTTTCGTATCTGTTATATTGCCATCCAGCTCAATTGAATATAAGTATAATCCCTCCGGCAAATCATTTCCCATCAATTCAATGCAATGAGCACCTTTAGTTTTTAGACCGTCATTAAGTGTTTTGATCAGTTGACCTGAAGAATTAAATATTTTTGCCTGCACATTGCAAGTTTCATCAAGACGGTACCGCAACAATGTTGTTGACCTAAAAGGATTTGGTGTGTTCTGTAATAACTCTCCAGGTTTAAATAAGGTTTGATTTTTTTCCGGCGAATCATTTCTAATAGTATTTCTAAATATAAGCCCGGAGTGCAGGTGGACGGTTTTATCATATTCTTCATCGGAGGACTGAACAAACACAGGTCTATCAAATGAATATCCGGATTTACTATTGAAGTTTTGCATTAAATAGTTTATATAACAGAGGTCAATGATTGCAAATATGGAATCCTGAAATGAAGGAGGAGCAGAAAGAACATTCTCATAAAACTGAATTGCAGCTTGAAAATTATTCAATTCAACGTTGCACCAGTTTGAAAGCCAGTATCCAATTTCGAATAGATCAGGGTTATTAATAACCTCCGGAGCGTTTAAATAGTACGACTGAAGTTCCGGAAAGTTATTGGACGTGAGTTTTTCTAAAGGCAATAACTCTTTCAGGGCAGCCTGCGATAATTTGGATTGGGGAAAATTTGTAATCAATTCCAAATAATCTGCTTTAGCGCCTTGATAATCTCCCTGGTCCATTTTTGTCTCAGCGCTTTCATAAAGAAGTTCATCAGGGTTGGCTGGTGGAGGACCATATTGCAGATTCCAGACAGGCTGCCAATTAAACGAAAGGTAGGGCGAAAAATCTTCCTGTGGATCAAAATATTCCTGTGGCCCCCAGAAATTGTTGCTTATATCTTCAGCTGAAGGCTCTGAATCACCTAAATCCCAGTAAACAAGGCTTGATGTATTGTCATTATCCCATATTGCATTCCATTTAAGATATGGAAAACTATGGAGGGATGCCCAAATCTGATTTACCGAATTGTCATGAATTCTCTGGGTTTGTGATGTATGGGTCGCTTCAGAATTGCCTGTTATTTCAACATTGGAATAATTGGTGCAAACAATCCCCCGGTAATTGTCATGAATCCCGGTATTATTAAAAATTTTTGAATAGGAATGACTGATGAAAATTCCTGAATAAGAATTATTTAAAATCGCATT
>JAFGME010000288.1 GCA_016927695.1 Bacteroidales bacterium | reverse complement strand
GGTCACGAAAAAGGACATCACAGGCGCTGTTTCTCTTGTGGATTCAAAGACAATAGAAAGACTGAAGCCCATTAAAGCCGAACAGGCATTGCAGGGAACGGTGAGCGGTGTCAATGTAACCCAACAGTCGGGGGCCCCGGGAGCAGGGTTGGATATCAGGATAAGAGGGATTTCAACCAACGGAGATCCTTCACCCGTGGTCATTATCGATGGATACGTGGGAGATTTAAACACCATTAATCCAAACGATATAGAATCAATAACTGTTTTGAAAGACGCACAGGCAGCCATTTATGGAACCGTTGGGGCGAATGGTATCATTTTGATCACCACAAAATCAGGAAAGAAAAACACACCCTCAAGAGTAAATTTCAATAGCTCATTCGGCCTACAGGAAACAACCAGGAAACTGCCGGTATTAAATGCAACCGAGTATGCCATTCTGTTGAATGAAAGTTATGCCGCCAACGGAGAGGAAATTCCATACCCGGATGTTTCAGGCCTGGGCATCGGCAGTGATTGGCAGAGCGAACTTTTCCGGACAGCTCCAATGTTGGATAATGACCTCAGCATTAACGGAGGATCGGAAAAAGTGGTATATACCCTTAGCGCTTCTGATTTAAGGCAGAAAGGGATTATCGGAGTGGATAAAACCGGGTACAACAGAACAACCGGAAGAGTAAGCCTGGGTGCAGACCTGGCAAAATGGTTAAATTTTAATTCCGCTGTAACCTATTCATATATTAACAGAAAGTCAGTGAATGACTTTGGTCTGGGGTCTGTCTTGTTCAATGCTGTAAATCTGCCGGCTACAGTGCCTGTATATGATGAAAACGGTGATTATTTTCCTGCACCTGACAATGTCGGCATAGAAATTATCAACCCTGTTCAGCAAATCGCAGATACTTACAATGACTACAACATTGGTAAATTGAGTGGAAATGCAAGCCTGGATGCCAAATTTGCAGAACATTTCACAGCGACAGCCCGGATAGGAGTGAACGCCTCCAATGCCATGTATAAATCATTTTCAAAGCAGGTGTACTACGGTGAAGGGAAGGTGTTCAACAACAACAGAAGCAGTGTTTATCAAAGCCGCGAAAATTTCAATGATTATACTTTTGATGCTTTCCTTACCTATGATAATACTTTCAGGGAAACACATCATCTGACGGGAACCTTAGGAACAACTGCATTCAAGGAATGGGGGAACGGCCTCAATGCCACAGGGTATGATATACCGTATAACTCATGGGACTTTGCCGATATTAGTCTGGCAAACGGCCTCCCAACAGCAAAAGCAGCAGGATCATACATTTACGACCAGCGTAGGTTGTCATATTTCGGGAGGGTTCAATATGCTTTCAGGGGAAGGTACCTCCTTTCTGCCATGCTGCGCCGGGATGCCTCAACAAAATTCGGGCCCGATAATGCCGTTGGCTGGTTTCCGTCAGCAACCATGGGATGGGTCGTTTCCGACGAAAATTTCATGAAAAGTGTTAAAAAAATCAACCTGCTCAAACTCAGAATGAGCTATGGTATTATGGGATCCGACAAAATCGGTAATTACCGTTATATCTCTCAACTCACCGGCGAAGGGGTTTATGTCTTTGATGGTTTGCTTCAGTATGGGAAAGCTATCGGACCACTTCCAAATCCGGGTGTTAAATGGGAGGAATCCGAACAATTTGATGCCGGGTTTGATCTTAAAATCCTTGATGACAAGGTAGATATTACGGCAGATTACTTTATTAAAACCACCAGAGACCTTTTAATTCCCGGAATACCCGTGTCTGGCATCCTCGGAACAAGCGCCCCGGGCGCCGGCCGTCCGACAATTAACGCAGGAACAGTCCGAAACCAGGGGTTCGAATTTGCAGTGGGTTATCGTGGCGCCATCAAAGAAAACCTGGTTTACCGCTTAAATTACAACTTTACTTACCTGGAGAATGAAGTGATACAGGTGGATAACGGAACAGGGTTTTATCCCGGAGGCAGCTTTGGCGTCGGTCAACCCCAGCCGGCCCGCATGGAAGTGGGTTTGCCTATTGGCTATTTTTATGGATACGAAACCGACGGCATTTTCCAGAACCAGGCGGAAGCAGATGCCCATCCGTCACAAATTGCCCTTGGCGCTGTAGCTTCACCGGGTGATATCCGCTACAAGGATCTTAATAACGACGGGGTGATCAATGCAGATGACAGAACTTATATCGGTGATCCCATACCTGATTTCATGATGGGGTTTAACATTACATTTCAATATAAGGAGTTTGATTTTGTAACCTATCTTTTTGCAAGCATCGGGAACGAGATCGTAAGAAATTATGAACGAACCCTTTCGGATGTCAACCGGCTGTCATACACACTTGACAGGTGGACCGGCCCGGGTACCGGCAATGAAGTCCCCAGGGTTACAACCGCAGCAACTTCTAACAATGTCCTGTCCGACTATTTTGTGGAAGACGGTTCATATCTTCGAATTCAGCGGATGCAATTAGGATACAGGATTCCGGAAGCCACCTCCATGAAGATCGGGATTAAAGAAGTGAGATTTTATGTGGCGGTGACTAACCTTCTTACCCTTACAAAATATATGGGTTTCGACGCCGCAGCTTCTACTGGGGCGCCAATAGGTGGAGGTTTCGATTCCGGTTTTTATCCTGCTGCCCGGACATATTCGTTTGGATTCAGTCTTAACATATAAAAATATTGAGAAATGAAAAGTATACGATTAAATAAAAGTGTTATTGCAGGCTTCATTACAATAATGCTTCTTATGTATGCCTGTACTGATGATTTTGTGGAGGTTTCCCCCGAATACTCCATTGACTCTGAGAATTATTTTAATTCAGAAGAAGACTACTATATGGCGCTGATAGCCGCCTATGATTTGCTGCAAACGACTTATGCAAATGCTATACTAGGTGAGATTGCCTCAAATAACACCCTTTGCGGAGGGGAAAGTCCAACCGATGTAATTGGCTGGCAGCAAATCGATGATATGATCCATACATCTACCAATACAAATCTTAGTGACATTTGGGGATGGATGTTTTCAGGGGTTCAGCGCACAAATTACTTCATGGAATTCAGGGATAAAACCGATTTTGATGGGAAAGAACAAATGATTGGTGAGATTCGTTTTCTAAGAGCATATTATTATTTCGAACTGGTAAAATGGTTTGGACCTGTTCCGCTGAAGGTGGACGAAAGGTTTAAACTTGGGGATGAAACCACTATCCCGAGATCCCCGGTCCAGGAGGTGTATGCCCGGATCGAAGAAGATCTGATCTTCGCAGCAGGGGTGTTGCCTCATTCAACTGCTCACAAAGGCAGGGCAACAAAAGGAGCAGCACAGGCCTTGCTTGGGAAAGCATACCTGTTTCAGGAAAAGTTTGAAGAAGCTGCAGAAGTGCTGGACCAGGTGATTTCAGATGGTTATTACTCCCTGGTATCCGATTACAATTCAATTTTTGAAGATGAGGGAGAGAATGGGCCCGAATCTGTTTTTGAGGTACAATACACCGATGTAGAGGGAGCCGGTTTTGATTGTTTGCAATGCAGTGAAGGAAATGTGGCCATAGGATTCAGCGGGGTAAGAGGCTATGACGGGCCTTTGTTTACTTCAGGATTCAGTTTTAACGTGCCGGTTCAGGAAGCCGTTGATGCATTTGAACCCGGAGACCAGCGGAAAGAGGTAACCATCCTGGATATTGAAGCATGGTCAGACTCGACAGGTGCAGTTTATACCACCGGTAATGAACATACAGGATATTTTAACCGAAAATACCTCCCCCGTAAACGGAGCGAAAATGCCCAACCGGATTTGAACCTGACGAATCCCAATAATTACAGGGCCATAAGGTATTCTGATGTGCTTCTTATGGCTGCTGAAGCGTTTAACCGGAGTGGTTTAGATGATGCAAAAGCGCAGGAATATGTAAACAAGGTCAGAGCCAGGGCATTTGGAGATCAAAACCATAATGTAACCGCATCAGGGGCTGCTCTGACTGATATTATTTTTAGCGAACGAAGGGTGGAACTGATGGGAGAAGGCCATTATTTCTTTGATCTCGTCAGAACCGGCAAGGCGGCCGGGCATATTAACGGATTTGTTGAGGGTAAACATGAAGTATTTCCCATTCCCCGCGAAGAGATTGAATACTCCGGTGGAAACTGGTATCAAAATCCCAATTATTAATTCAAAACACATTTAAAATGAATTCATTGAAAAATATATTGGTACTGTTGACCGGCCTTGCCATTGCGGTTTCCTGTGAGAAAGAGGTGGATAATATTAAAAAACTGGATAGCGCTCCGCCTCCCTCAAATATAACCGCAACCTTTGACATTACACAGGATAACAGTGGGCTTGTTACTATTCTCCCCACAGCCGAAGGCGTTACCAAATATCTGGTGCTATTTGGCGATGTTGAGTATGAAACACCGGCAGAGTATGGTGTGAATGAAACCATTACCCACATTTACGGGGAAGGCCTGTTTACGGTAGTAATAACAGCAGTGGGTGTTTCCGGGCTGACTTCCGCTTATGTGCAGGAAATCAACGTAACATTCAGGGCGCCCGAAGATCTGGTTGTAACAATTGAACAGGATATTGTCAATCCGTTTATGGTTTCCGTTTCTGCAACGGCCCTTTACGCTGCGGTGATGGACATTTATTTTGGCGATGTCGCAAACGAGGCGCCGGTACATGCTATGCCCGATTCTACAGTTACACACCTCTATGAAGAACCGGGAGATTACGTTATTACCGTTGTTGCAAAAAGCGGTGGAGCAGCTACCACTTCTGCCACCGGAAACGTATCCGTCTCCGGCGCCACCGGGCCCGTAAATCTTCCCGTAAACTTTGAATCATATACCGTGAATTACGCTTTCACCGATTTTGGAAGTGTAACTTCGTCCGTCACCGATAACCCGGACATATCAGGAATAAACACAAGCGCAAGGGTCGCACAATCCCTGAAACCATCCGGAGCCGAAATCTGGGCCGGCAGCTATTTAACGCTTGAAAACCCGATCGGCTTCTCTGTAAATAATATTTTCAAGGTAAAAGTATGGTCACCCAAAGCCAATGCAGTGGTGAAACTCAAGGTGGAAAACCTCAACGACCCGGATATTTGGTATGAAGTGGATGAATTAACCACCATCACCGGTGCATGGGAAGAATTATCCTATGATTTTTCCGGGATCAGTCTGGTTGAAGAATACCAGAAGCTGGTGATATTCTTCGATTTTGGAAACCCGGGTGATGGCTCTGTATATTATTTCGATGACATAAAACTGGTGCCCGGAAACCTGCCTCCCGTCTTTCCTGTTGAAGATTTCGAGGGTGTGCCGCCCGATTTTATTTCGTTCGGAAACATTGCAGCAATTGAAGTGGTTTCAAACCCGAACCCTGCCGGAGTGAACACCACTGCCAAAACCGCCCAATTGATTAAAACTTCCGGTGCAGAAACCTGGGCAGGTGCGTTTTTTGAAGTGGATACTCCCCTGGATCTTGATAATTACAGCAGGATTAAAATTAAAACATGGTCCCCGAATGCCGGTATTATTGTAAAGCTAAAACTGGAGAATGAAGATGTCAGTATCACTCATGAAGTGGATATTACAACATCAGTAGCCAATGCATGGGAGGAAATGGTGTATGATTTCAGTGAAGCCCCAGCAGCAGATTATATTCGTATAGTGTTCTTTTTTGACTTCGGAAATCCGGGAGATGGTTCAATTTATTATTTTGATGAAATTGAGCTTACAAATTAAAATACATTGACATGAAAAACTTTAAATTTTTAATATTCATATTGAGCAGCCTTTTTCTGACCATTGGATGCCGGAAGGATCAATATGAACTTCGTGATCTTGTTAAGCCCGCAAACTTAAATGTTACCTATGAAATTGCCGGTGTCGATGATGAACATCCTCACGGGGATGGAAGCGGCCTTGTGGGATTCACGGTTACTGCTGATAATGCCCTGTCATTCTATTTTGACTTCAGAGATGGCAAAGATAGAAAGGTTGCGCCAGGCGGTCATTATACCAACCGGTTCTCGATTCCGGGAGTCAATGTTTATGATGTGACGGTTTTCGCAGTGGGAACAGGCGGGATCATAACAAGTAAAATGGTTCCGGTGGAGGTATTGAGCGATTTTAGTGATGATGAAGCCGTGCAACTCCTCACCGGTGGCAGCGCTAAATCATGGTACTGGGCAGCAGATCAAATCGGTCATTTGGGCCTCGGTCCTAATAATTTTGATTATGAACCGGGATCCCATACATGGCCCCAATGGTATCAGGCAGCGCCCTGGGAAAAAATAGAAACTTCCCTTTACGATGGCCAGTTTGTCTTTACCCTTGCCGGTGATAAAATGACATTTGAACAAATCAATCCCACCGGCGAAGCATTTATCCAGGGAATTTATTCGGAAGCTTTAGGTTTTGGGCCGGAAGGAAGCTATCCCTTTGACATTGAAGGTGTGAAAAATGTGGTTCTGAGTCCTTCTTCATCCATTGCAACCATTGATGGGGGGTACAGAGGCACAACAATGACCTTTTCGGAAGGTGGATTTATGGGCTTTTATGCCGGCTCAGGCGAATATGAAATCATTGAAATTACCGGGAGCATTTTAAAGGTAAGAATGGTGCAGGCGAATGAACCGTTGTTTGCATGGTACCATACCTTTACTAATGTAAAACCCGGGAAATAATCCTGAGCGAAAAATCTTACAAATTTTTTTCGTACTGTATCCATTTAAAAAGAATATAACGATGAAATTCTTAAGCAAAAACAACCGCCATACAAACAGAAATTTTCCCGGACACGGCATGGTCAGCCGGGCCGGATTTTTGATTGGCGTTTTGATAATCTTCACTGCCTGCGATAAAAAGGATAAAGACCTGGAATTCTCCGTAAATTTCAGCTATGCATTCCTGGATGATAATCATGTTCAGTTTTCCAATGCTTCAACCGGAGAATATTATTCGATGTTCTGGAATTTTGGGAACGGAATGGCCGACACAACCACTGACAAAAACAAAACCTATATCATCTATTACCCTCAGGCCGGCAACTTCAATGTCAACTTGCAATTAAACAATTATTACGGCGAAAAGAAAAGTACGAACAAACCGGTTGCCATCTCAAATTCTGACCTGGTACTTTCATTTTCGGCTGATGTGGATACCACAACTCCCAACTATGTCCATCTGAAAAATACTTCCCAGGGAACATTTGATTCATTCAAGTGGCTGTACCGGGATGTGGAAGTGAAAAATGAGATGGAGCATCTGGCCTGGTTTCCGCATGCAGGGGATTATGAAATTGAGCTGGTGGTTAATATCAATAATGTTGACTATTCTCATAGCCGGTCGGTGAATATTGCACAGGATGACCCGAATATTGTCACCCATCTTATCTGGTCAGAAGAATTTGATTATACAGGGCTGCCCGACCCTTTAAAATGGAACATGGAAACGGGAGGCGATGGCTGGGGAAATGAAGAGCTTCAGTATTATTCAAACAATGAAAGCAATGCATCGGTCGCAAATGGCATTCTTACAATTACTGCCAGGGAAGAGCCCATGGGCGGCAGAGATTACACCTCCGCACGGATAACAACCCAGGGCAAATTTGATTGCAAATATGGCAGGGTCGAAGCCCGGATAAAACTTCCTTATGGACAGGGTTTGTGGCCGGCCTTTTGGATGCTGGGGGCAAATTTCAGTTCCGCAGGCTGGCCCGGATGCGGAGAAATTGACATCATGGAAATGGTGGGTGGCAGCGGCAAAGATAAAACTGTTTATGCTACCCTCCACTGGGATAACAATGGTGAACATGCCCAGTACGGAGAAAGTTATTCGCTTCAGTCAGGAATTTTTGCCGATGATTACCATCTCTTTTCCATCGAATGGAATGAACAGAAAATTACAGCTTTTGTCGATGATGCTCAGTATTATGAAATTGATATAACACCGTCAGGACTGAGTGAGTTTCACAGCAATTTCTTCATTATCCTGAATGTGGCCGTCGGAGGCACGTGGCCCGGCCCGCCAAATGCAGGTACATCCTTCCCGCAAACGATGGAAATCGACTATGTACGTGTTTACCAGGAAGATATTTAAGATGCGTTTGAAAATGCCCGGTTAAATGACCCTCTGAAATTCGAAAACGACATGAAATTTAAGTTTATTAAACTGAATGCGCTCCTGTTACCCGTTTATTTTGGCGCCATCATTCATCTGACATCCTGCAATTCTGTTGTTACACAGAGTTCTAACAGCGCAGAAGACGGTCAGGATAATCTTGTATATAAATTGGTGTGGCAGGATGAATTTGACTATCCGGGTTTGCCGGATACAACAAAATGGAGATACGACACAGAAGGAAACGAGGCAGGCTGGGGAAATAATGAAGCACAACACTACACCTCTTCAGTTGGAAAAAATGCAAGGATTGAAAACGGAGTATTAAAAATAGCAGCCCATAAAGAAGAATTTGCAGGGAAAGAATATACCTCTGCCAGGTTAGTGTCAAATACAGACTGGAAATACGGAAAAATTGAGGTGTTTGCGAGATTGCCCAATGCACGGGGAACCTGGTCTGCCATCTGGATGATGCCGGGAGGATGGTCTTTTAACGATGGCAACTGGCCGGAAATCGGAGAAATTGACATCATGGAGCACGTTGGACATAATCCGGGGGTAATACACGCTTCCGCCCATTCAAAAGACTATCAATGGCAAAAGGGAACGCAAAAAACAGCAGTAATATCTGTGCCCGACGCAACAGAGGTTTTTCATTCCTATATATTGGAATGGACACCTGACGCATTGAAAGCCTTTGTTGATGACAGCCTGTATTTTGAATATCAGAATGAAGGCTTGGGGGAAACCAAATGGCCTTATGACAAACCATTTTATCTCATCCTGAATGTTGCAGTGGGTGGAGAATGGGGCAATATTAACGGTATTGATGATGAGGCTTTCCCACAGATAATGGAAATTGATTATGTAAGGATATATCAAATGGATGAGCGCCACGAATAAAACAGCAAAATGAAGCCCAACAATGCTTATATAGTTCTGATTTCATCCATTGTTGCTTTGGGCGGCTTTCTGATGGGTTTTGATGCATCGGTGATTTCAGGAGTCATTAGGTTTGTTGAACCTGAATTCAGCCTCACAAAGCTTGAATTAGGATGGGCTGTCAGTTCCCTCACTTTGTCGGCAACATTGGCAATGATCATCACCGGGCCATTGAGCGACCGCTGGGGCAGAAAAGCTGTTTTATCCGTATCTGCACTCCTGTATGCATTTTCAGCTATTTTATCCGCCTTTGCGCCTTCTTTCGTTTTTCTTGTCATTGCACGAATGATCGGTGGACTGGGTGTAGGCGCTTCGCTGATCACAGCCCCCATGTATATTGCTGAAATCTCCCCTCCGAAAATAAGAGGGAAAATGGTCTCCTTTAATCAATTAAACATAGTCGTTGGAATTTCCGCTGCCTTTTTCTCTAATTATCTCATATTGAAGCTCGGACAATCAGAAGCCGGATGGACTAAAGCGCTGAAACTCGACATCTTCAACTGGCGATGGATGCTGGGCCTTGAAGCATTGCCTGCCATCATTTATTTTCTCGCCCTTTTCATTGTACCTGCAAGTCCCCGCTGGCTTATCATGAAAGGAAGGGATATGGAAGCATTAAAAGTAATGCAGAAAGCCGGCGGTGAAAACTTTTCAACTGCAGAATTTGAAAATGCAAAACAAAGCTTTCTGAATGATGCAGGGAAAACAAAAACCCCTTTCAGGGCAATTTTTAAGCCCGCATTAAGAACCGTATTGACGATTGGTGTGGTACTCGCTATTTTGCAGCAAATCACCGGGATAAACTCTGTGTTTTTTTACGCCCCGATGATATTCGGGCAGTCCGGTCTGGGTGTGGATGCATCGTTTGCACAGGCAATCTATTTAGGGCTGACCAACCTGGGATTTACGGTTGTGGCCATGGCCCTCATCGATAAAGCCGGCAGAAAACCTCTGCTTATTATTGGCGTTGCAGGAATTGCAGTGTCTATGTTTATCCTGGCCGAAGGGTTCAGGTCAGCTACTTATACCATAACACAGGAAACCATTGAATCGCTTCATCCGGAGATTAATAAAGAAAACTTATACCCTCTGAAAGACCGGGAATTTTTGAGCGATATAGAGTTCAAATCAGCGCTTACCGAAGCCGTTGGTTTCCCTTTGGAAGATCAGGTGGAATCAGACCTCCTCTCCAGATCAATAAAGCTTGATTCGAGGCAAATTCTGGTCGCCATGCTCGCATTTGTGGCCTCCTTTGCCGTTTCTGTTGGCCCGGTAATGTGGGTGTTGTTTTCCGAACTGTTCCCGAATACGGTGAGAGCTGTGGCCATATCGTTTGTCGGTTTCATCAATTCATTGGTGAGCTTTCTGGTACAGCTGGTCTTTCCCTGGGAGTTGTCTAACCTCGGAACTGCGCCCACCTTCTTTATTTATGGACTATTTGCTGCCTTGGGCTTGTTGTTTATATTGTTCAAAGTGCCGGAAACCAAAGGTAAATCCCTTGAATCTTTGCAGGCCGTATTTATAAAAAAAGCAAAGGTTTCTAAAACATTTCATCAAAATGGGGAAAACTGAAATATTTATTGGAAACAGCAGGGCAATAACTACCCATTCCAGGCCTGAAGGCCGGTTTGTGGAGATTGAAAATGAAAAATATTATCAGATCACGGATTACCATGAGATGCCAGACTTCTTTATCAGCATCGTGAGTGATAGCGACCATTGGATGTTTATCTCAAGCAATGGCTCCCTGTCTGCAGGCAGAAAAAACCGTGACAATGCCCTGTTCCCTTACTATACGGAAGATAAAATTCATGATTTTAAGGACAAAACAGGAAGTAAATCATACTTTTTGGCAGATAAAGGGATGAGAGCCTGCCTGTGGGAACCGTTTACCGATGAATCCCGGAAATTTTACAGAATCAAAAGAAACCTGTACAAAAGTATTTACGGCAATAAAATCATCTTCGAAGAAATCAACGAGGATCTGGAACTCATTTTCAAATATGGATGGTTTAACAGTGAAAAGTTTGGATTTGTAAAAAAGGCTTCACTTAAAAATTTTGGCAAAAAAAAATCCAGGATAAATATTCTGGATGGCATTCAAAATATACTGCCTTATGGCGTAAATTATGCCTTCCAGAACGAGTTCAGTAACCTGCTCGATGCTTACAGGAAAAATGAGTTGATGGAAGGAAGCACACTGGGTTTGTTTACGCTAAGTTCCATTCCCGTTGACAGAGCAGAACCGAGCGAATCACTGAAAGCAACAACAGTCTGGTCTGCCGGATTTGAAGGGAAAGAAAAAATACTGCTCTCTGATAAACAGATCAATAATTTCAGGAACGGACTGGAGGTTGAATCCGAATATGACATAAGGGCTCTTCGGGGTGCATATTTTATTAATGCGTCGGTTGAACTGGCTGAAGAGGAGAGCAGGGATTGGATCACCATGGCTGAAATTAACCAGGACAGCACACAGGTTGTGAATTTGAAATGCCTGATCAAAAGTGAAAAAAATCCGGGCAGACTTATTTCGGAAGATATAGAAAAAGGTACGTTGAACCTTAAAAAATTGGTGTCTCTTGCGGATGGTTTTCAAAAAACCAGCAATGATTTATGCTGCGCCCGACATTATTCCAATACACTCTTCAATATCATGCGGGGAGGTGTATTCGCAAATAATTATTGGGTCGGAAAAAACGATTACATGCAATATATCCGGCAAATAAACAAGCTTGTTTTTAAAGAATTTCAGTCCTGGCTTGAAAAATTACCGGAGGAAATAACTTACATGGAACTGACCGGCCTGGTGGAAGAAACCGGAAATCCTGACCTGGTCAGAATAACCTTTGAATATCTTCCGCTTATTTTCAGTCGAAGGCATGGAGACCCAAGCCGACCCTGGAACATCTTCTCCATCGAAACGCAAAATGCAGATGGAAGTGCAAAATATAATTACGAGGGCAACTGGCGGGATATTTTCCAGAACTGGGAAGCATTGTCATATTCCTTTCCCGGATTTGTTGAAGGGATCATCTGCAAATTTGTCAATGCTTCAACCGTTGACGGTTACAATCCCTACCGCATTATGCGGGATGGCATTGACTGGGAATGCCCTGCCCCGGAAGATCCATGGTCATACATCGGTTACTGGGGTGACCATCAGATAATCTATCTCCAGAAATTACTGGAACTTTCCAATGCTTTTCATCCACGGAAGCTGGATAATCTGCTCACCCGCGAAATTTTTACATACAGCAATGTACCCTATAGAATCAAATCTTATGATGAAATAATTAAAAATCCAAAAGATACAGTAGTATTTGATGAAAAATTAAACCATAAGATACGAAACGAAGCAGCGCACCTGGGAGCAGATGCCAGCCTGTTGAAAAATAAAGCGGAAGAGGGAATTTACAAAGTGAATCTGACTGAAAAAATATTGGTTACCCTCTTGTCAAAAATAAGCAATTTTATTCCGGAGGCCGGTATCTGGATGAATACCCAACGCCCGGAATGGAATGATGCCAACAATGCGCTGGTGGGAAACGGCGCTTCTATGGTAACCCTTTATTACCTAAGAAGATTCCTGACATTCTGGAAGGAGAAATTCAACACTTTCCCCATTCGTGAAATAACCGTTTCAGAAGAGGTGGCCTCCCTGTATAAAACCATTTTCGCTATTCTTAAAGAGAATGAACCACTGCTTTCAAAAGGATTTACCGCCACTGACCGGAAAAAATTCATGGATAAAACGGGCATGGCTCATGGCAGGTACCGTAATGAAATTTACAGTTATTCATTTTCCGGAGAAAAACGCCGGATTTTGGTCAGTGATTTATTGCAATTTATTAATTTATGCCTCAGTTTTGTTGACCATTCTGTTGAAAAAAACAAACGTGAAGATGGCATGTATCATGCCTATAATTTAATCTCAATCTCCAATGACTCGGTCCATATCCGTCATTTGTATGAAATGCTTGAAGGACAGGTCGCTGTTTTGAGCTCCGGCTGTTTGTCTGCAAATGAAAGCATGGAGGTGTTGAACGCTTTGAAGAACAGTAAAATGTTCACGCCCGGTCAGTACAGTTATATGCTTTACCCTGACAGGCAATTACCGCGGTTTTCAGAAAAGAATCTGATCCCCGCTAAACTTGTCAGGAATTCTGCTTTGTTGGGTAAACTCCTGGAGGATAAAGAACCATCTGTTATACAAATGGATGACGAAGGCAATTATCACTTCAACGGAGCTTTCAGAAATGCCGGCATGCTTGTATCTGCCCTCAATGATTTAAGAGTTGGCAGTTACAGCCACATGATTGAGAAAGAAATGGATAAAATCCTGCAAATCTATGAGGAGGTTTTTGACCACAAGTCATTTACCGGACGCTCAGGTACCTTTTATGGGTATGAAGGATTAGGATCAATTTACTGGCACATGGTTTCAAAATTATTACTGGCTGCACAGGAAAACTACTTTAACGCCATTGATAAAGGAGCCTCATTTGCAGTCATTAGCCGACTGAAGGAACACTATTATGAAATTAAAGCAGGAATCGGATTATATAAAGAACCGGCTTTGTATGGCGCCTTCCCGACAGATGCTTATTCTCATACGCCGGCAAACTCAGGCGTAAAGCAACCCGGGCTGACGGGGCAGGTTAAGGAAGACTTTATTTCACGTTTAATCGAAATGGGTATTCACATCAGGGAGGGAATGATCACTTTCAATACTTCTCTGTTAAATCACGAAGAATTACTCGACCATCCTGCTGAATTCGGGTATTTCACCTTGGATGGTAATGAGAGACGAATTGAATTGAAGCAAAATCAACTGGCATATACCTTTTGCCTGACCCCAATCATCTGCACAAGGACGGATAAAGAGGAGGTGACCATTAATTACAGTAATGGCGGGAAAAGTATTATTGCGGGCAGAACAATTGACTTTGAAACGAGCAGTCAGATTTTTAAACGGACAGGAGCCATTGAATTAATCGAGGTTTCTTTTAAATCAATTTGAATACCTGAAAATGAAATTAATAAAAGCAGTTATATTGCCTTTAGTATCAATGTTTGTTACGGGATGTTTGCAGGATAGCATTGTGATGCAGGCAGATGAAGGGGTGTCAGGTCAGCCGGAAATCGCCCTCATGCAAAGCAGGGATGACCTGATGGCTGGTATTTCATCCGCTGTTTGTTATTCAGGATTCAGAAGTGGCCAGCATCCCGACAGAGGGCAGGGCGCTGTTAATCCCTCCCGTGAAGAAATACTTGAAGACCTTAAAATCCTCTCTGAACAATGTAATCTTAAACTGATCAGAATGTACGATTGTGGTGAAAATTCTGAAATGGCGCTCAGGATGATCAGGGAAAACAATCTTGATATTAAAGTAATGCTGGGTATATGGCTTAGGGCAGAGATAAGCAATCATGAGGGCTGTGCATGGTTGACCGAACCGATCTCCCTGGAAAAACTTCAGAACAACAAAAAATTAAATCTGGTTGAAATTGAAAAAGGGATAGCGCTGGCCAAAGAATTCCCGGAGATAGTCGTAGCTGTTAATGTGGGCAATGAAGCGCTGGTCGATTGGAATGACCATAAAGTTCATACCGACACTGTTATTTTATATGTCAGGAAAGTTAAGCGTTCAATCAGTCAGCAGGTTACAGTTGCTGAGAATTATAAATGGTGGGCTGATCATGGGGCAGCCCTCGCGGGAGAAGTCGATTTCATTTCCATTCATATTTATCCGCTCTGGGAAGGAAAAGATATCGGTGAAGGCTTATCTTATTCGATAAAAAATGTAATGGAGGTAAAAAAAGCGTTGCCTGAAGCCCGAATCGTAATCAGTGAAGCCGGTTGGGCGTCGGTTGCCTCAGAGTTTGGCGACCGTGCAAGTGAGGAAAAACAACGGCAATACTATACTGAGATCATGGCATGGGCAAAAAAAATGAACATCACTGCCTTCTTTTTTGAAGCTTTTGATGAAGACTGGAAAGGAGACCCTGACAATATGATGGGGGCTGAAAAACACTGGGGTTTGTTTCGCATCGATAGAAAACGAAAGCAAGTGATGCAGAGTGTTTGTACTGAATAGATGCAGGTAATGTGTTAAGGGGGATTAATATAATGGCTTATAAATATTTTAATTTATGAAATGTCACCTTTGCTAATGAAAAACCAAATGTCAGTCAGATATAAAACAGACCCGGCAGATGTTGTCCCTTTTTTCCAAAAAATTGCATTCGGATCAGGGCATTTGGCAAATCAGTTGTTTCCTGCTGCTTTAGGTGTTTTCATGATTGTCCTGGTGCTGGCATTAAAAATGGATCCCTTTCTTGCCGGATTGCTGGCTGCCCTTCCAAGGCTTCTGGATGCTCTGACTGATCCTGTCATGGGCTATATCTCCGACAATACAAGGTCGCGTTGGGGAAGAAGAAAACCATATATATTCTTGGGCAGTGTAATTGCCGGAGTCACTTTCATGGCAATGTGGCAGCTTTATCCGGAAAACAGTCAGACTTATAATTTCATTTTCTTTTTAAGCTTATCAGTACTTTTTTATCTGGGTTACACTATGTTTGCTACTCCCCTCATTGGATTGGGATACGAGATGACACCGGATTACAATGAACGGACAAGATTAATGGCTGTTTCGCAGTGGATGGGGCAAATTGCTTGGATGATAGCCCCCTGGTTTTGGGTGATTATATACGATGAATCCATCTTTAATTCAGCCCCGGAAGGAGCCAGAAACCTTGCTATTTGGGTAGGTGGTTTATGCATGATCCTGGGGATAATACCAGCGTTCTTTACCCGTGAACTTGTTTTGCCTGATTTGCTTAATGAATCAAAGCTAACCCTGAAAGGGCTGGCTTCGAACACCAAAGAATTCCTGAGGGGAATAAAACAAACCATAACCAACAAACCCTTCTTAAGACTCTGCGGTGCAACCTTTCTCATTTTTAACGGCTTTCAGACCATCGCGCAGTTCGCATTTTTTATCATTATTTTTTACCTGTTTCAGGGCGATACCACAGCAGCAGGGCATTGGCCGGCCTGGTTTGGCACAGTGAGCGCTTTGGCCACCGCATTCCTTGTAATCCCTGTAATTACCGTATTGTCTGCTAAAGTGGGGAAAAAAAACGCCTTTATTATATCTACTGTGATCTCAATGGTGGGCTACATTCTAAAATGGTGGGGCTTTGATCCTGCCAATCCATACCTCATGTTCCTTCCTTTGCCTTTGATCTCTTTTGGCATTGGGGGCTTGTTTACCCTGATGATGTCAATGACTGCAGATGTTTGCGATTTGGATGAGCTGAACAACGGAACACGGAACGAGGGAACATTCGGTGCAGTGTATTGGTGGATGGTGAAATTAGGAACTGCCATCGCCCTGCTCACAAGTGGAGCCGTCCTAAACCTTGTAGGTTTCGACAAAGATGCAATCAGGCAAACAACCGAAACACTCACCAGCCTGAGAATCGCTGATATCGTTATCCCTGTGATAACAGGTTTATTGGCAATAATAATCATGTGGAGATATGATATATCCGGGCAAAAAGCTTATGAAATCAGGCAGGAACTTATTGCCATCAGGGGTAAGTTGAAGCACCAGGGAAATAACGCTACTGTAGTGGAGGAGGAAATTGCTTTGGAAACTTAACACTGACAAATATCCGCGTATATGCTTTTTCTTATATGGATCTAAGTGACTCAGACAAAGAACAAACAAAGGAATGAATAGTACAGAAACGAAACTATCTTTAAAGGAAAAAATCGGGTATGGCCTGGGTGACACCGCTTCCCATTTCGTATGGGATATGGTCGGTTTCTGGATACTCATCTTTTATACAGATACTTTCGGGATTTCGGCCGCTGCTGCAGGAACTATCATGCTGATTGCGCGCGTATGGGATATGGTCAGCGACCCCATTATGGGCGTTATAGCCGATCGGACTTCAACTCCCTGGGGCAAATTCCGGCCCTATATTTTATGGATGGCTTTGCCGTATAGCGTATTGGCTGTTTTGGCTTTTTCAACTCCGGATCTAGGCCCTGCAGGAAAAGTAATCTATGCAGGAGTAACCTATCTGATGTTAATGACAGTCTTTACAGCTATTAATTTACCCTACTCTTCGCTTGGGGCGGTAATGACCTCCGATTCGTATGAGAGAGCCGGGTTAAATTCATACCGCTTTGTTTTCGCTTTTATCGGACAGTTCATCGTGACCGGTTTTGCACTCTCTCTTGCGCTGTATTTTGGTAAAGGCGATACTGCCAGAGGATATCAGTACACACTGATGCTTTTTGGCATCATTAGTTTTGTGCTGTTCATGATCACTTTTAAAACAACAAAGGAAAGGGTGCAACCACCGAAGGGGCAACAGCAAAACCTTAAAGAGGACCTCCACAATTTATTTAACAACAAGCCCTGGGTGATTCTCTTTTTTGTGGGTATAGTATCTTTCATTATGTTTGCTATGCAAAACCTCTCCATCGCCTACTATTTCAAGTATTATATAGGAAATGAAGAAAATGTGCAGTTGTTCAATGTCATTGGCACAATTGCACTCATTGGCGGGATACCTCTGTCGAAACCTTCGTCCAAAAGGTTTGGGAAAAGAAATGTTTATCTTGCAAGTTCCCTGCTGTCCGGCTTTTTTTTCGTCATACTCTATCTCCCTGGTTCAGAAAATATTACATTGATTTATACTTTAAATGTCCTGGCAAAATTTTCGTACGCTCCGGCAGTTCCGCTCCTTTGGACAATGTTGGCTGATACTGCAGATTATTCAGAATGGAAAAATGGACGGCGGGCCACCGGATTGGTCTTTTCTGCAGCAACATTCGCCCAAAAAGCAGGCTGGGGTATCGGTGGGGCGCTGGCAGGCTGGCTGTTGGCCCTGTATAAATTTACACCCAATATTGAGCAGACATCAACGGCCCTGAACGGAATTAAACTCATGATCTCTGTTTTTCCCGGTGTTTTGTACATGTCATGCGCTATACTTCTGTATTTCTATGCCATTGACCACAAAACATGCCTCATCATGCAGAAAGATATTGAAGAAAGAAGAAATACAAAACAAATATGAACAATACTTTTTTTAACTAAATAATTATTATTATGAAACAGATTGTTGCTCTTTTTGCATCTGTACTATTAGGAATTATAGTGCATGCGCAGTTTATTTACAATGATTTCGACGGAACCCAGAACGTTGGCTTCTCCGGCTGGCCTAACACCCCGACAATCGTTGCCAATCCTGATGTGTCAGGAATTAATACCAGTGCCAATGTGGCTGAATTCATCCGCTCCACAGAACAGTGGGCTCACGTTTTTGCCGAACTGGACGGCAAGATTGACTTTACGACCGGAAATATATTTAAGCTGAAAGTCCATTCTCCCATTGCATGCCAGGTGCTGTTCAAACTGGAAGACAAAACAAACGCGGGAACATTTACTGAGGTTATGGGAAATGTTACAACGCCAGGTCAGTGGGAATTATTGACTTACAATTTTAGTGGCGCTGCCTCCGGCATTTATGACAAAATTGTGATATTCTTCGATTTTGCCACCCTGGTCGATAACACATTTTATTTTGATGATGTGGAAGGCCCTGAATATGGTGGGGGTACCGGTGTGCAGGTCACCTTACCTGTTACCTTTGACGACCCTCAGGTCAATTATGCGCTGATCGATTTCGGGGGCAATTTTTCGGTCATTGAAGTTGATCCAACCAATGCATCCAATATGGTGGCTAAAACTCTCAAAACCACAGGTGCTGAAACATGGGCCGGAACAACTATCGGGGGCACAACCGGGTTCCCGGATCCAATCCCTTTTGCTCCGGGTTCTACTTTTATGAAAGTAAAAATCTGGTCGCCAACCGCAGGAACACCCATCAGGCTTAAAGTTGAAGATTCCAATGACCCGACCATCAGCGTTGAAACAGAGACACTCACAACCATTGCTTCAGAATGGGAAACACTTGTATTTGACTTTAGTAATGAAGCGCCCGGAACAGCAACCATCAACTTCAGTTATGATTACAACAAAGCCTCTATCTTTTTTAATTTCGGAACTACAGGGGCTGACGAAACATATTACTGGGATGATGTGGACTTCGGAAACATTACTTCCGTTTCTCCCGGAAGGTTGCAACAGCTTACATTTCTGCAAAATCCTGTAGGTGATATTCTGTCCATCAACAATGTTCCCGGTATTGATCTGGTTTTTGTGTATACTATGACAGGCCAGGCTGTCCGGCTGGAGAAAACCGGCCCGGCCTGCTTTGACGCTTCCAAATTGGGAAAAGGGGTTTATACTGTTTTGGCTGTTGATATGAAAGGCAATGAACTGGTGGGAAAAATATGGAAAAAGTAGAGGGCAGAAAAGCATTCTCTGAAAGGGGGTTGTATGATCAGGCAGCCCCTTTTCTAGCCTCTTTGCGAAAATGAAAGTCATTTCCCTTTCCTCATCCGTATTAAAATGTTAATTATCCAACCTGATGAATACATGATTAGGATAAATAAAAGGAATATGTCCTTTCTATATTGCTGATATATAGAAATATGATGAAAAATTGTTGTAGGGGAAATTCAGAAATGATGTAATAATGATGTAGTTCTTTTCTTGTAAAAAAATGATTACTGACTTAGCTTTGTATGTTGCAAAAATATAACAACTATTTAACAATAATGATGTATTATGAAAAAACTATTACTTGGATCATTGATGCTCTTAGCGCTGGGTGGGTATGCGCAAAGCACCCATACCATTGACTTCGAAACACCGGGCGTTGGATCGTCCTGGAATTGGGTGGTGGTTGAAAATGCTGACAATCCTCCCCTTGAGTTTATTGCAAACCCGGATGCCGGGGGGATAAACACATCCCCCACTGTGGCTAAATTTACTGCCAGACAAACAGGTCAACCCTGGGCTTTATGCTTTACTGACGATGATGGCGAATTTACTTTTGATGCTTCCAATTGTTTTGTGAAGATCATGGTGTATAAATCAGTCATCAGCAATATTGCTGTGAAGTTCGAAGGTTTCAGCCCTCCGGTTGAAATTCAGTTCCCGAACACCCTGATAGATCAATGGGAGGAAATAACTTACGACTTTTCGGCTTCCATAGGAAACACTTACAGCAGGATCGTTATCATCCCTGATTTTGATTTTACTCCAAGGCCTCAGGATAATATCATCTGTTTCGATAATGTTCAGGTACCTGATGGAATCCCGACAGGACCTCTGCCGGAACCTGTTACGGTGCCTCCGGTTCCTCCTCATGCTTCTGCAGACGTGATATCAATTTACAGCGATACATACACGAACCTGCCCGGGACCAATTTTAACCCAAACTGGGGTCAGTCAACTATTGTAACTGTGAATTATCCGGCCGCAGGGAATAACACACTGAAATATGAAAATCTGAACTACCAGGGTACGCAATTTACCAATCAGGACGTTTCAGGTTACGAATATCTCCATATAGATTTCTGGACACCCAATTCGTCTGATCTGGGAATTTATCTTATCAGCCCGGGGCCGCTCGAAACCGAATATGTTTTTACAATACTTTCTGAACAGTGGGTGAGTGTTGACATTCCATTGACAGATTTTGTCCCCCCTGTAAATCTTTCAGATGTATTCCAGTTTAAGGTTGAAGGTAACGGAGTGGTGTATTTTGACAACTGGTACTTCTGGAAAAATCCTTCCCCCCCGGGAACTGATGCAACCCTGAGTGATCTGCAGGTTGATGGCGCCACCATCGCCGGGTTTTCACCGGTGATCCTCAGTTATAATTATGATGTTCCGTCAGGCTCACCTGTACCTGTAGTCAATGCATCAACCACCGATCCCCTTGCTTCTTACGTGATCAATGCGGCCTCCTCTGTTACGGGTACAACCGAAGTTGTGGTGACAGCTCAGGACGGAACTACAACCCTGACATATCAGGTACACTTCAAATTGGCTCCATCAACAGTTCCACCGGTTCCCCCTCATGATGAATTCAATGTGATTTCTATTTATACTGACACATATAATAATGTACCCGGAACCAACTATAACCCATGGTGGGGACAGCAAACCATCGTTACAGTAGATTATGTTGCTGCCGGTAACAACACCCTTAAATATGCAAATTTAAACTACCAGGGGACAGAATATGCCAATCAGGATGTTTCAGGTTATGAATTCCTTCATGTTGATTTCTGGACAGCGAATTCTAACGATCTGAGCATTTACCTTATCAGCCCGGGGCCGCTTGAGACCGGATATGTTTTTACAATAATTCATGAACAATGGGTGAGTGTGGACATTCCTCTGTCAGATTTTGTTCCCCCTGTAAACCTTTCAGATGTATTCCAGTTTAAAGTCGTAGGCAACGGAGATGTCTGGTTTGATAATTTCTATTTCTGGAAATCTCCTCCTGCATCCACCGTTTGGAACGGCATTGTTGACAATAACTGGCATGATGCAGGAAACTGGAGCAACGGCGTACCGGGCTCGGTTACTGATGTAACAATTCCTTCCGGATTAATCAACTACCCGTCTATCGGCGCTGCTGCATCCTGTCATGATATTATTCTTGTTTCCGATGCCTCCGGTACTGCCACACTTGTTGATGATGGTTATCTGGTGGTGAATGGTTCAGCTACTGTTCAAAGGTATTATCCGACAGGTATGACAACGTTTGATGAATGGCACCTTATTTCGGCTCCTGTTTCTGATGCCCAGGCAGGCATTTACACAGGGTATTACCTGCAGTGGTACCAGGAAAACACGAATGAATGGATGGATATCATTCCTTCCGGAGATCCTTTGACCGCTTTACAGGGATATGCTTTCTATGCTCCATCCGATGGAATGACTTTCGAATACGTTGGCAGTTTGGGAGATGGTACATATATGTTGCCAATTTCTGCCTCCGGACCTGCCCCTGAACACTGGAATAGCTTTGGCAATCCTTTTCCCTCCGCACTCGACTGGGATAAGGCAGCTCCTGTAAATATCGCCAATCTTCAGAGTGGAGCCGTCTATTATCTGGATCAGGCCTCAGGCGCTTATCTCTCCTACAACAGCGGTATGGGCAGCGGTTCCCGCTTTGTGCCCCCGGGACAGGGATTCTTCGTTTCAGGTGCGGTTGATATGGCGCCATTTGCCGTTGACAATACAATGAGAACTCATACAGGAGGATCATCGTATTATAAAGCTGAATTTGACAATATGCTTGTCATTTCGGCAGAAGGAAATGGGTATACTGATGCTGCTTACATCAGGTTTGATGAAGGAGCAACTTCCGGTGTCGATAAACAATTTGACGCTTTCAAAATATTCACTGCATCGAACCCTCAGCTACCTCAACTCTATACTGCTGTTAATAATAAGTTTTCAATAAATGTACTGCCTCATACGGAAATGTTAACCGCAGGCTTTAAAGCGGGTGTGGCAGGAAATTATTCTATCGGCATATCGGAAGTGACAGGCATGGCAAATGTGATACTTGAAGACCTGGCTACAGGTGTCAAAACAGACCTGCTAAACGGTGATTATACTTTTTACTACAATATCAATGATCCGGAAGAAAGGTTTGTCATTCATTTTTCACCGTTGACAGTTTCTGATAACCTGAGTGAGCAAATCAGTATCTATCCGGTTGAAAACAATGTTTATGTTCATCTTCCTGAAAATGCACAAGCTCAGATGGCTGTTTATAACACATTAGGGCAGGAAATTCTCACCACCGGATTAAACAGTTCCAATAATTACATTGCAATGGATAAGAAAGGCTTTTATGTGGTCCTGGTTACCGTGGATGGACATACAGTTTCAGAAAAAATATTTATCAATTAACTGTTTTCTGTTCTCTTCTCATCCCGGAAAAACCGGGATGAGAAGAACCATCGGGAAAAAAAATATTAAGTTACTATTCTAAAAAAATTCAGATATGAAAAAATTGATGAAGACCTTAACGATAACAGCATTGCTCCTTTCATTGCCAGTGATCTTATTGGCACAAACTCCGCCTCATCCCAATGGAGGCAATGCACCCGGGGCAGGCAATACGCCTG
>JAFGME010000287.1 GCA_016927695.1 Bacteroidales bacterium | reverse complement strand
TATCCCACACAGAACCCGCAGACCTGCACAGACTTTTCTGTGAAAATCTGTGAAGTCTGTGTGAGCATATCTTTTTATCCCGCACAGAACCCGCAGACCTGCACAGACTTTTCTGTGAACATCGGTGAAGTCTGTGTGAGCATATCTTTTTATCCCGCACAGAACCCGCAGACCTGCACAAACTTTTCTGTGAAAATCTGTGAAGTCTGTGTGAGCTTTCATTTGACTACAGAGTGCCGTTTATATACCTGGTTATTCCTGCGGTAATATCGTCCTCGAAAAAATTAATCAGCATCCCTAACTTTAACCCCGATAACTTTACATATGTTGCAAGTATTTTGTGATGGACTTTCGCGATGTTTTCAACAGACTTTAATTCAATAATGACTTTGTTTTCTACAACGAGGTCAGCCCTGAATCCATGATCCAGCTTCACACCATCCCAAATTACCGGAACAGGTACCTGTCTTTTCACCTCCAATCCGGTTTTGAGCAGCTCAACAAACAGCACTTCCTCATAAACTGACTCCATAAGCCCAGGCCCAAGCTTTTTATGGATTTTGAATACCAATCCCCTGATCTTATACGATATCTCATTTTCGTGCATAATAATAGTTGTTTGTTTAAATAAAAAAAATCTCACAAGGAACCCACTGACCTGCACAAGCTTTTCTGTGAAAATCCGTGAAGTCTGTGTGAGCATGTCTCTTCCCCCGCACAGAACCCACTGACCTGCACAAGCTTTTCTGCGAACATTTGTGAAGTCTACGTGAGCATATCTTTTTATCCCACATAGAACCCACTGACCTGCACAGACTTTACAGTGAAAATCCGTGAAGTCTGTGTGAATTCGTTGATCAAAAACCAGTTTTACTTATCATCTTTGCAAATATAATCAGATCAAAAGAAGACCCTCTGCTATTCTATCCGTTCCAGTACAATGTGTTCACCCTGTCTCCCGAAGAGAAAAACCCCTCGTAATGGATCAGCACAAATTTCAACTGGGAATGGGTAAAGGTTTTGGTTGTGAAGATGTATTTCTCACCTGCCCCCCTGTAATCAAAATAAAGGTAACATTCATAATCAACGGTTTCGCTCTTTTTCAGCGGATAATCCCATAGCCATGTATTCTTCAGGAACTTCAGGACATGATGGTCGGTCAGCTCAATGGCAAAGGGGTCATCGACTTTCCCGCGCTCCCGCCTGTCGTACCTCTGCTGGAAAGCCATAGCCGACAGGTTGATGAGCAAAGCTCCGAAAAAAATTACTATCCCTATTGAAATCCTGCGGACCATCTTTTGCCTTTATACTTACAAAAATAGCAATTATATTGGACAAAATCTGTTAATATTGCAATTCAAATTCAATATCACTGGCCCTGATGAAGATAGACAACCGGGAATTTTTCAAGCTATCATTTATCTACACAGCGGTAGCCGCTTTCCCACCTGTGCTGAATCTTCTGGTAAGGCCACTGATCGAAGGTGAGAACAGGCTTGATCCTGCAGAGTTTTCACGCATTGAGATTGCCGAAACCATCAGTTCCCTGGCCTTCATCATTGCCATGTATTCAATGGGCAATGCCCTTTCACGGTTTTACTACGATGTAACCGGTGAAAAAAAAGCCTATAACGTATTGGTAAGCAGCGTTTTCAACTCCATTATTGTCCGCGGGTTGTTCGTTCTTGCCATCGCATATATTTTCAGGAATTACATTGGCAGCCTTTTTTCCCAGCCGGGGCTTCAGGATTTCAGTGAATATGGATTTGCCGCAGTCATCACTGGCATCAACAGGGCCGTGAATATGACGGCCTTTGCACTTTACCGGAATGAAAAAAAGGTTCGTTTATTCCTTATCTTCAACCTTTTATTAGGATTTATGCGATCTGCTTTCCAGGTGGCCGGCGTTTTTTATTACGACATGAGCTTTGTGGGATACGTTTATGGCAACTGTTTTGGCAGCGCCTTTGTGGCTGTTTCGGTACTGATATACACCTGGTCGAAAACGGGTTTTCACTATAATGTCGGCGACATGAAACCCGTGCACAGTTTTGCCAGGCCACTGTTCCATTACGCCCTGATCGCATGGGGCATTACCTTTGCCGACCGTTATTTTCTGGAGGGCATGCCCCGTGACTTAGGAATATACAGTCAGGCCCTCATTCTGGGAAGGGGCATTGAAATCATACTACAGGGACTTCAGGGCGCTTCCCAGCCGGAGATGTTCCGGCTGATGAAAGACGGAACAACAAAAAATATGGGCGAAATCAAAAAGCTTTCCAATATGCTTATGGCCCAGTCGCAGGCCATTATTGCCGCATCCATCCTTCCGGCCATGCTGTACTGCATGGTTTTCACAACCGACCTTCGATTGGCGGCAGGACTTGTAACCATTGTCTTTGTACGTTTTCTGCTCCGGACCCAGTACATCATTTTCTCCTTTCCGGTTTACTTTGAAAAAAAGACCGGCATTTTCCTTTATCTTAACATCATCGTGCTGGCCGTCAATCTGGTTCTGCTCTGGTTGCTGATTCCGGTGATGGGCATCTATGGCGCCATTGCTGCCTTCATTGTTTCACAGGCTATGCAGGTGGCCGGCATCTACTGGTACCAGAACAGGATCATCAAAATAAGCTGGAACCTCCGCAAACTGCTCATTGTCCCGGCCATGCTGATGGCGCTCACCATACTTACGGAAGTGGTCAAAGTGCATTGCGGGTTCAATGAGTTTGCAACGGCAGGCTTTGTTGTTTTCGCTTTCGGCGCCGGACTGGTTTTTCTCTATAAGAATGAAATTGTAAAAATCCTTGCGAAATTATGGATGCGATTTTCATAAACCGCAAATTGTCACACCATGACCTGAAAATCATCAGGGGATACATGCATTCGGAGAACCCTCCCGAACTCTATTCATCCTTTTCCCTGCCCGGAGATCTTTCAGCCTTATGCAAGGGCAGCGGCGAACCGGAGCCTGAAAAAAAGAGGGCGGTCAATTTCGAGGTTTTTGAAAAAATATTACATGCAGGTGAAAAAAAAATCAACGGCACACCGCTTGCCGACCTCTTTACTTTTGAAAAAGCAAACCTCTGGCATTATCATAAGTTCCGCCTTTATTTCCAGATGAGGAACCTCTGGTTCGGGATCGAACAGATAGCCGGCGCCCTGGAAAGCTATGACAGGGTCATTGTTTTCACCCCTGATTCTGATATGAGGAAATATCCCTTCGATGAACAGAAGGTCAGAATATACACAGGCCATAAGCACAGAAAGCTGAAATTACCCACGGCATTCATTGGTTATGCCGCATTTGTTTTGTTGAGGGTGCTTTCAGGCTTGTTCAGGCCGGGATTGCACAAAGTGAAAAAGCATATCATTGTGGATCATGCCATACCCCAGAACTGCCTGAACCTCCATACGCTGAAGGAAGAAAAAGCCAATTACAACCTGGCATACCTGTTTCAGAAAATCGAAGATGACTTCCTGATTCTGGATGATGTGGAAATCCCCAGATACGGTGGGAAGTCCGGTTTTATGCAACGCAGGGCTTTCGCATCATCCAACAGGCTTCCGGGCGAAATGATCCTCCTGGGGGGATTGCTGGCTCCCTCTGTGCATAAAGCCTTTTCCGGATTCAGCCTGTTGCTTGGAAGCCGTTACCGGACAATGGCAAACTGCTGCAAGGATCCTTTCGACATCATCCTTTCGGACAAGTTGGCCCGGCTCCATAAAACTTCCCGTTTTTTCCTTTTCAAATATCTTGCATACAAAAGGTACTTCAGAAGCCACCCGGCCCTTTCGGTGGCTTCCATTGATGAGAACAGTCCCCGCATCAAAACCATACTTGATGCCGCCAAAGCCAACAGCATCAATACTTTTGGAATACAGCACGGCACGATGCACCAGCTTCATCCGGCATACATATACACTGAGGCGGATAAAAAAAGGGGTGTCGTACCTGACTACACCTTTGTGTGGGGAGATCATTGGAAAGATTTTCTTTACACCTTTGGGAAATACCCTGACAAATCAATAATTACCTCCGGGCAGATACGCACCGACATCATTCCGGCCCTGCTGAAGGGCAACCTTGCAGGCAGGCTGCAAACACCCGAAGGGAGCAAAATAGTTATGTTTGCCTCGCAGCCCCAGCGCGATCCCGCATTGCGCAGGCAGGCGGCTTTTGATATGTTTTCTGCTGTGAAAGAACACAGCGACATTTTTCTTGTGGTCAAACTTCATCCTGCGGAGAAACATGACATGCCTTATTATCATTCCATTGCACGTGAAGCAGGCTGTACCCGTTACCGGCTCATTCTCTACTTCGACCTTTACCTGCTGATTTCCATGAGCGATGTGGTGATCACCTGTTTTTCCACCGTGGGCGCCGAAACAACTTACTTCAGGAAGCCGCTCATCATTTTAGACCATCTGCGGCAGGACATACAGGGCTACCACAGGGAAGGGATCGCACTTCAGGCGACAAACGCCGGCGAACTCAACGTAATGATCAGAGGAATCCTGGATGGAACATTGCTGACAGACGAGAAAGCTTATGACAGCTACATTGAAAAATTCGCCTTTCGCATCGATGGCAGGGTGGCGGAAAGGATCATGGAAAATATCAGGGAAATAATCGGAAAGAAATGATCCTGAAACTGAAAAGATATGGATCATGTCCCATTCCGGCACATCCATAAACACACCTCAACTGTTCAGCCCTCACGTTCTCAGATACGACGCCCCGTTCTGGTCGACGATGCAGCCGGTGAGGTATTCGCTTCCCTCCGATGCGAGGAAAACTATCGTCCGCGCCACTTCCTCAGGTCTTGCGATCCTGTTGAGCGGACTCTGGCTTTTTATCTCATCGCCCTTCTCCCCGGTCATGCAACCGGCGGCCATATCGGTATCTACGAAGCCCGGGGCAACGGTGTAAACGTAAATGCCATGCTTAGCGAAAGCTTTGGCAAACGACTGTCCGAAGGAATTCATCCCCGCCTTGCCGGCGCCGTAAGCCGGAGCATTGGGCTCTCCCCGGAAAGCGCCCCTGGAAGATACGTTCACGATCCTGCACCCTCCACGATCCTTCATATACTTTGCGACAAGAAACGATAGATTGGCAGCAGCATTCAGGTTTGTACTTATGATTCTGTCCCAGGCCCCCAGCCACTCGCTGTACTCCAGAGAAAGGATGTCGTATTCTTCGTAAACGCCGGCGTTGTTCACCAACACATCTATGCGGCCGTAATGGCCGGTTATCTCCCGGATCAGCTTCTCGGCACCCGCAGGATCAGATATGTCGGCCCTGAAAAGGCTGTGGCCCTTTCCTTTCAGATGAGCCAGCGCCTCTTCGGCCAGGGCTTGGTTTTTGTTGTAATGGATGGCCACAACGGCCTCCGATGCAGCAAACAATTCCGCTGCAGCCCTGCCGATCCCCCTCGAAGAGCCGGTGATAAGGACTACTTTATGTGTAAAATCTACGTTCATACCCTGGATTTTTATACTTTTTGTTTTTCAAAAGTAACTATTTCACGGATATTCTTTCTCAATGTATTGTATTTACCACTTCAAAAATAACTCCTTGTAAATTGAATTTTTTTATTCATCAGGAAATCACAAATCCAAAAACACCGGCCATAAATATCAAATTATATTTCAGGGTGTTATTAATTTGTCGAAATACTCCTCTGTAACAATCCGGTAATGGGGATAATATGTATTTTTGTAGATATCGCTGTGGTGGCCCACAAGAATGCCATTTTTAAGGTTTTTATCAATTGCGGCCAGGTCCTGGAGGTATGTGGGAAGGGAGAGATCAAGACTTTCAATGACCGACAAAATATAGTTCCATTCCGACATCCATGCTTCATGGGTGGGTTGCTCGGCAGTGTTTGCGCTTCCCGTGAATGCATCGGTGAGCTGGTCCGGACTGATGATGCTGTCGCGCACCAGGCTCAGATTAATGCGGAAATACCTGCCTTCGTATCCCACAGCCTGCCATTTCACAGTGTCGAAGTTCTCTGCCTCCTCCAACTCACTGAGGAGGTAATTCAGGGCTGCTTCCCGGTTGCTGATCATGTGGCCCGGCCCGAACCTGCCCTGGAAAAAGTTCTTGTACAGATCCACCAGTGTGGCTTTGGGATGTAATTCCAGTTCACGGAGTATGGCTTTTTCCACTTGTTGCTTTCTTTTTTCCTTTTCCTTGTTATCCTGGCAGGTAAAAAACATCAAACATGTGACAATCAGTAGTATAAATGTGGAGTACCTGAAATATTCAGAGTTTTTTTTTTGAGGAGCATCATCCGGATATTTGCATGGAAATAATTTGCACAATATAAGCAACTTTTTTATCCCTTTTTTGTTACATTTGCAAAATTAAATATTTAAACCACTTGCACTATGAAATTATTATCTACTCGTTTCAGTAGACTGGCGGCGCCGGTCCTGATGCTTGCATTTACCCTGGTCTGGAACTCTCTGATCGCACAAAACCCATATTCAATAATCGGTTACATTGATGCCGGAAACCCCGGAGGGCTAAATGTTGACCGGGACGACAGGACTACCGGATGGACATTGGTCATCAGCGGGCCTCAGTCAGCCAACTCCTGGTCCACTGCCCTGAGCCTGCCTTTTCCCTTTGAAATATACGGGCAGCCTGTTTCCCAATACCGTGTCAGCCAGAACGGATTGCTCACATTCAATACAGAGGCGCTGGGGACACCTCCGGGTAACAATGGTTCCTTACCCAGCGGATTATTGCCGGATATGACCCTCGCTGTGTTCTGGGATGCCTTTACTCCCAACCCCCCGACATCAAATGAATCAGACATTTACTGGAAGAATTTCGGGACTTCCCCCAACAGGCAATTCTGGGTCAAATGGCACAGATTTGAATACAGTAATTATTCCTGGGCCAGTTATGCTGTAGTATTTGAAGAATCGACCAATCATGTATATTTTGTGGATTTCAGCTATAACAACGGTGGTCCGGGCACTTCAACCATCGGAATCCAGTTGGATGGTTCCACCGCCCAGCAGGCAGGTTCATCGCCAAGTTATACATTTAATGCAGGCACGAGGAATATTGACGACAATGATTATTTTGAGTTTATTCCGCTCCCGACCCCTGTTGCAATACCTTTTTCTGAAGATTTCTCCTCATGCACGTGGCCTTCAGGCTGGTCGCAGTCATCGGTTGGATGTACCGATCGCTGGTCTGTGAGCAATTCCGGCAATGCAGGGGGCGCTCCCTGTGAGATGAGGGCCGACGACCAGCCGGGAGCCGGCAATGGCAGCAGTGTGCTTTATATGCCGCCATTCATCACCACAGGTTATACACAACTTGAGGTGTTGTTTAACCACTATTTCGACGACCAGGGCGCCGGTATGACCATTGGCCTGTCATCAAGCTCGGACTTTGTAAACTGGACCCAGGAATGGACGGCCTCTTCGGGAGGAGGTGATTTAGGCCCTGAACTGATCAGCGCAGTGGTGAACAACAACCTGGGGGCAATCACATACCTTGCATTTTTCCTTCAGGGGAACATGAACAATGACTTCAACAGCTGGAACATTGATAACGTCATAGTACAGGAGTATCAACCCTGTCTCACCATTCCCTATACACAGGATTTTAATGCTTCCTTAGCATGGCCTGCCGGCTGGAGTACAACAGATCCGAATATCTGGTACATCGACCCCAGTTGGCCGGGAGTTGCCCCACCCACGGGAAATCATGTATATTCCGATTATTCTGTCACCGGGACGGGAACAATTTACTCGCCATGTTTCGACGGAACACTCAATTCCAATATCTATGTGCGTTTTTACCATTACTGGAGGGCTGACTATCCATTCGGAACACAGGACGGATACTTCTATGGCAGTCCGGATGGCGGTACAACCGTTTATCTCATCGACGAATGGCATCATAATACTCCCGGCACTCAAGAGGGATGGAAGGAGTACGATATTTCAGCCTGGGCCGATGGGGCAGGCAATATCCTTTTTGCATGGGTGGTCGATCATAATGATGACTGGTACTGGGTTTTTGATGACTTCCAGATACAGGAAGGCCCATGGGGAACCCCTGGATTATGGACCGGTCTTGTTGACACTGACTGGAGCAACACAGGTAACTGGAGTGATCTTACGGTTCCCATTGCCTCCGTGGACGTGGTGATTCCTGCAGGCTGTCCTAATTTTCCGGTCGTCGATGAAGTGGCTGTGGCCAACAGCATTTACATCATGGACGGCGCTGATTTCACGGTCACCACCGGCGCGGATATCACCCTGAATTACAACCTTGTTACAGGCCTCAGCACAGGAGCCACCCTCACGATAAATGACGGTACCCTGAATGCACAGATACTTTTTATCCTGGATGGATCATTCGCACAGATGAACGGAGGCATAGTGAATCTTAGCGCCGACCTGTATGTTGGCTACGGTGTCAGTGGCGAATTTGAACTCAACGGAGGAGATTGCAATGTTACAGGCAATCTTTACACAACATTCGGGTCAATAACTGATATCAATAACGGCGACCTCTCGTTCAATAACTGGTACAGGAGTCCTACCCAGGTTTTTTCACGCGGAAATGTTGAGATATCAGGAGGGTCGGTGATTGCAGCCGGTTCAGTGCTGTTTGGCGGGTATGACTTTACCGGGGTGATGGACGGGCCGGTGGATATGATCATCGGGGGCACATACAGAAACCTCGAGGCCAACTGGACTACAACCAACGGATCTGTCTATATGACAGGCTCCTCAGGCTTAGGACCGCATTATTTTATGTCATCCAACTTTGGGGCAGGAAACCGGGGCTCTGCCTATAACCTGGAATTCCACGGCGAAGGGCTTGAATTCAGAAGCAACCCGACAGGAGCTATTGCCGGCTACCATGTCTACAATAACTTGTCAGTTATCGGTGGTCATGTAACCACAGTGGGTGATCCCGGTTACTTAAACGACAATTTCCTGGTGGGAGGGAATCTGAATGTCAGCCCGCTGGGAAGTTTTACCATGAATGTCACCGGATCCAATCCCATTGGCGCCAATCTTGCCATTAAATCAAACGGGCTCGGTACAGGTTCCTGGATCGATAACGGCAACACATCTGTTACCGGTATCACTTCTGTTCAGAGATATGTTACACCTGACCAGTGGCATTATGTTTCCCCTCCGGTTTCCAATGCATTGTCCGGCGTTTTTGTCGGAAGCTATCTCCGCGCATGGGAAGAGCCCAATTATGCATGGGGCCCGTATATCGTTCCCACGAATATTCCGCTGAACGTGGCCCAGGGTTATGAACTCTGGAAAGCAGGTTCGCCACAAGTGTTTAACTATACTGGCGGAACCCTGAATACAGGCGATATTGTGGCTAATGTAACTGCTACCGACAGGGACAACGACGGAGGCATCAACTGGGGTGATTATGAAGGCTGGAACTTTACCGGCAATCCGTTCCCCTCAGCCATTGACTGGAACGGATCATGGACTTCAACCAACATTGACCCCACCGTTTATATCTGGGACGGAAACATCGGGCAGTATGCCGAATGGAACTGGTTCACAGGTCTGGGGGTTAACAAGGCCGATGGCATTATTCCGGCCGATCAGGGCTTCTTTGTAAAAGCCAATAACTTCAATCCGGCCCTTACTATTCCTCAGGGCGAAAGACTTCATAGTACACAGGCTTTCTACAAAAACTCAGCTCCCACACAACAATTCCTTGCAGAACTTTTGATGGAAGACAGCCCTGAAGCGATGGACAGCAGGAGCAGGGGAGAGGTTCCCGTTAAGGTGAACAGACCCGGACCCGCCTTTGAATTTCAGGCAGCTACTTTATCTGAAACAGGAGAAGATATCCTTAAAGGCGGAACGTACTTTCCAAACCACCTGAGGCTCACCGCTTCAGGAAATGGATATTCTGACGAAGCCCTGGTGATGTTCCATCTGGACGCAACAGAAAGCTTCGACAATATGTTCGATGCCTTTAAGTTAACGGGCATCGTTGCGGCTCCGCAATTGTATTCTTATATTTCCGGAGAAAAGATGTCAATGAACTGTTTCCCGCCTGTCACTGGCGTAAGGATCGTTCCTCTGGGATTTACAGTAGGCTCGGATGGCATTTACACCATAACCGCAGGCAGTGTTGAAACTTTTGATGATGAATACAATATCTGGCTTGAGGATTCCTGGACCGGACAGCTGATAAACCTGAAATACCAGCCGGTATATCAGTTCTCCTCATCATCTTTTGACTCACCCAACAGGTTCAGGCTGCATTTTACGGTTGAAGACATACCCAGCCAGGAGGAGCTTAAGAATTCAGTGGCTGACAACCGTTTTGAGGTATATTCTTTTGAGAAGACGGTTTACGTGAAAACTGGGGAAGCAGTTTCCGGCGAGATTCAGGTTTTCAACCTGCTGGGGCAGGAAGTTTTGTCAGAGAACTTTGAAGGCCCGATTGCCATGGTGAATGTTCCTTCAGGTGAAGGGACTTATATTGTCAAGGTAATTGCTCCGGGTGTCTCAGAAACCAGAAAGATCTTTTTGAAATAGAAAATAGTCCTGGTAAAAAAAAAGAGGCTGTCCGTTTTGGGACAGCCTCTTTTTTTCGTCCAAAATATTTGTCAGAAGGCCGGCACCTGTGATCCCTTGCCCACGTTGGGCGCCCAGGTATCATTTTTATCTTCGTTGTTGCAGGTACCGTTGAGGGAGAAGTCCCCGCCCAGATAGCCGGACTGGGCAGCGTCAATGGTCCAGACATCCATTTTATCCTGGTTGTTAATTTGTCTGTCGGCGTTGCCATCGCCGGCTGTCATGCCCCAGATGCCCGGAGCCAGCTCAACATGACCCAGGGTACCCAGATAAACCTGATTTGCTCCGCCTGAATAATCCCATGAGTAGGTATTGTTGCCTGCATCAACAAGAGGCGCCGGGTTGATGATTCCCAGATGATTCCTGTGATAGACCACCACAAACAACCCGCTTTGGATGGGGTTGGCAAATTTGGGAAGACTTGCGCCATCCAGCCCGGTTACATATCCGTCGAATTTCAGGAAAGCAGGGATTTTTTCAACTGATGTTGAATTCACTGCTGAAGAAGCATTGGCGGCATCACGGATATCAAGCAAAATCCAATCCACCACACCCGCCGGGATGGCCGTGGCAGTTTCAGTGCCATTGTATAACCACACAGGATTAGAGTTGCCGTAATAAGGCAGGGCAGGGTTATAAGGCTGGTTCAGCGGAATATAACCGAAAATATTCAGCCAGGCGTTCATGAATCCTGTTCCGGGATCAAACGGGCCTTCGAGAAACACTTTCAGGTCGAGATTGAAGCCCTCATCCACAAGCATGGATACATCCAGAAGGGTTTCGGTTTTAGAGGGATGGGCATTGCTGGTGATCTTCAGTTCCGCAGTCTTCAGTGTGCCCAGAGGATAACCTGAGGAGTTGAAATGTGCCGGAATTGTTACAGTTGCCCCGGGAGCCACAGTTCCGCTGTACCAGTCTAACCCGAACCAGTCAGGAGCAGAATTGGTGATTATAGTTTGGTAATAGGCCACCGGCGCTCCCAGAAGACCTGAAACATTTTGTGTTGCCGTAGGCGGGTAACCGATGGGCGGAGCCCAGTTCCATCCGCAGGCTTCAATGAGGTATCCGAAGGAAGCCGGTATAGGATAGGGAGAAATATTCTGCTGGTTGTAATAGTTCAGATTTCCATCCCAGGCAGCGGCAATGATATAATAATATCCTGCCTGAAGGGCTACATTGACAGGCCCGGAGCTAAACCATCCCGGACCACCCGGACCCTGTGGCGAAACATCGGAAGCGCTGATCAGGGTGTATGTTCCCTCTTTGTCGGGACTTTCCCAAACGCAGAACAACATATTGGTCGAAGCAGTCGCGTTCAGCCAGAACCTGTGTTCTTTGAGCGTTGTGGAGGCAGTAACTTCATAAAAGTTACCCCGTGTTCTTGGCAACGGGCCATAGGTGTTTTGTGCGCTGCCAAATATTTCTTCCCCATCCGAAGGCACTGGCATACCGGTAAAAGGGTTGGTTATAAAAGGCATTCCCGCATCCAGGGCATTTTTATTCAGTGTGGCAGGCACTGCGGTCACTTCATCCAGGGGGATTTCTTTGCCCCGGGCTATCACTTCATTGTTCTCCGGGGCAGGGCCGCCGAAAGTCTCGGATATTTCTGTTATTTCTATATCATAAACCAGATCGCAACTTCCATGGTTGGTAATGGCTAATTGTGTTGGTTTAATGGTGTTTTCAGGGATGACAACTGATATTTCAAGTTCCGGACTTGTGGCGATTTCTGCCCAGGTGAGGTAGATGTCCAGTGATGTGGTCAGGCCGTCTTCGATGATAATCCCCGTATTAAATGTAGGACAATACGAAGGATGTGAGGTTTCAATATCCCATGTGCCCGCTTCGATGCCTGAGATTAAATAATATCCGTTGTTGTCAGTCGTCGCTGTCCAGAGAGGCTGGCCTCCCAGAATTTTTACCGTTGCCCCTTCCACCGGTACACCGGTTCCTGTTTCAAGCACATATCCCTCCAGGTTTCCTTCGGGAACAATGATCTCTATGGTAACCATATAATCTTCGGTTTCACCGTAGGTAAAGCTGCCACATGGATCAAACGGGCAGGGATCTGTGGGCTGCCAGTTTGCCATTGCCCTGAGAAAGTGTGGTCCGGCAGGTGCGCCGGCCGGGATGGTTGTATTGAAGGTAAAGTTCGGACCTGCCGTGGGCAGATTTGCGCAATTCAGAATCACTTCATCTGCCTCCAGTACGAAATCGTCATTGAAGTCTATCCAGATGGTCAGATTCTGGTTGGAGTAACCTGTGGAAGCGGTGACAACGTATGTCGAACCCGGCACAAGAGTGGCATTCATGCCCGGATACTGGCTCCAGCCTGTACCTGCATTATTTTCACAACCGGTGGTGTTATTGTACTGACCGTCAATATCAAAGTATGTTAACCCGTCACCGTAGGTGCACCCTGCTGAGTATGTGGGTGTACAGGTAGCCACTTCCATGATTACATCAAGGTGTGTTTCCGTTTTGCCGGGATGGGCATTGCTTGTGATGGCCAGGTCTGCTGTTTTTATCGTACCGAGGGAATATCCTGTGGAGTTGAATTCACCGGGGATTACTTCGGTTGCGCCCGGCGCCACTGTGCCGCTGTACCAGTCCAGTTTAAACCAGTCAAGTGGAGCAGCGGTAACGATGGTCTGATAGTAGGCCACCGGCGCTCCCAGGAGTCCGCTGACGCTGAAGGCTGCCGCAGGAGGGTAGCCTATCGGGGGCGACCAGTTCCAGCCACATCCCTCAATCAGGTATCCGAAGGATGCAGGTATGGGATAAGGCGATATGTTTTGATCGTTATAATAATTCAGATTTCCGTCCCATGCGGCGGCAATGATGTAATAATATCCAGCCTGCAGGGTAACGTTGACAGTGCCGGAGCTATACCATCCGGGGCCACCCGGACCCTGGGGCGAAACATCCGCTGCGCTGATGAGGTTGTAGGTGCCTTCTTTGGAGGGGCTTTCCCACACACAGAACAGCATATTGGTGGTGGCTGCTGCATTCAGCCAGAGCCTGTGCTCGGTAAGGGTTGTGGTAGTTGTGACTTCATAAAAATTACCACGGGTTCTGGGCAGGGAGCCATAAACATTCTGGGCGCTGCCGAATATCTCTTCCCCATCCCGGAGTTCAGGATATGTGAATGACAAGCCGGATTCAAATGGCATCCCGGCATCTGTCACACTGAAGTCAACTGAAACAGGCACACCTTTTACCTGCGTAAGAGGGATCGCTTTTCCCGAAGCAACCACTTCATCGTTTCCCGGTGCAGGCCCCCCGAAAGTTTCGGTGAGTTCGGTTATGACGATGTCGTACACGAGATCGCATGTGCCGTTATTGATGATCTCAATCTGGGTCGGCATCACAGTGTTGCCGGGAATAGCGACCGAAAGTTCCTGTTCCGGATTGGTGGCTATTTCAGCCCATGTAAGCTCAAAATTCTGGAGGGTTGTATTTCCGGCAATGATCTCAATCCCGGGATAATCTGCCTGGCAATAATCAGGATGTGTAACAACTGCATCGTAAAAACCTGCCGGTATATCCGGAATAGAATAAAAACCGTTGTTGTCGCTCAATGCGCTGAAGCCTGAACCCGTCAGTTCCACCAGGGCTCCGGCAACGGGTACTGTCGTGCCGTACTCATACACATATCCTTCAAGGTTGCCCTTTGTTGTGCCTATCAATACGTAATAATCTTCAGCTTCCCCGTAAACATACTGTGTGCAGGGGTCATCCGCACACTGGATCCAGTTGGTCCTGGCCCTCATCAGGTGCTGGCCGGTTTGCGCCTGGGCAGGGATTGTGCCGGGGAAGGAGTACACCTGTGCAGCCTGGGCCATGTTTGCACAATCTATCACTTTTTCATCCTGACCGAACGCCAGGTCGTCGTTGAAGTCGATCCAGACGGTGGCATTGTTGTTGCTGTAACCTGTGCTCATTGTAAAGTCATAGGTCATTCCGGGTTCCAGGAAGGCCGGCGGCAGTCCGAGGTACTGGCTCCATCCGGTTCCGTTCAGGTTATCGCATCCTGTGGCGTTGTTTATCTGGTTATCAATATCAAAAAGTGTAAATCCATCCCCATAAGAACATCCTGCCGAATAAACAGGGGTGCAGAGCGAAGGGGAGAAGTTTTCGACAAGTTTTGAGTTACAGTTGTTTGACAGGTTGATATCGCCTGCCAGGTTGGTGCACGACTCTATTTGATATATCCCGTAGGCAGAAAGATCGACCTGTGTGTTGAAAGTATAATCGATGTACTGACCGGCCTGAATGGGAGTCGTGATCACCTCATAGAAAGGGGTGCCGCCATCGAGGGTGAAGAATACGGGAATGACATTTTGCACTGCGGTCCCATAATTGTACACCCTCACGGTAACGTCTTCCATGCCAAGGTTAGACCCCGATTCCGGCGATAGTATTGCGCTAACGCCGACGTCGTCGGTAAGTACAGGCGATGTGCCTATGCAAAAGCCTGTTGCGGCGGGAAAAGGCTCCCAGGCGCTGCCGTTCCACCTGCAGGCAATGCCATTTGTTGCATCTGGTGCATTCAGCCAGAGGAACCAGCAGTTCCCGGCCGACTGTCTGGATTGTATGGATATCCATCCGTTGGGCAGGTTCAGGTTGATGGGAATGTCCACTTCCCACTCCCACACGGGAAATCCGGCCAGGGTTTCGCCCGTTGCAACAGCCAGAGCGTCAACAAGGTAAGATATTATCTCGGCGCCGGGCAATCCGCTGTTGTTGGTATGGAAGGCGATCTCAAAGGGCATCGGTTCGGTGTTGCATTGATACCAGGTTCCGGAGTTGTAAAGCCTCAGCCCCCAGAATCTCAGCTTTCCGCTGATGGGGGATGTGAGCCCGCTGAAGTTGGTGTAAACTTTTAATCCGGGTCCTTCGGCGCTTGTGTAGGCCGAGCTGAAATTTGTTGACGGCCTCGAAAAGATACTGTTTGTGAAACATTCAAGGGCTTCGGAATAGCCGCCTGAGGCCTTACCGCTGACCTCTGTTTTTGCCTGCTCGATCTGCTTCATGTATTCCAGCTTCTGTTGGTCGGTGATGGAAGATTGTCCATAAGAACTGAATGTCAGCAATGCAGGCAGTATTGCCGTTACAACAAGTGAGTACAGTGTTTTCATAATGTGTATGTTAAATGGTTGTATGAAAAAATGTGCAATATAAAAAAAGTGTATTTTTATTTTTAATTCTGCCCGATATATATTATCTTTACGGACAAACCAATAAAAAGTTACCCTCATGAAAGCAGTAAAAAAATTGACATTCAGGATGATCCGGATACCATTGCTATCTGTATTATCACTTACCTCACTCATGGTTGAAGGGGATATACTGGAAGTTCCGGGCAGCTATCCGACAATAACCTCAGCCGTGGAAGCTTCTTCCGACTGGGACACCGTGCTGGTTTTTCCCGGGATTTACCAGAGATGCACTATTTTAAACAAAAAAGTTACCATTGGTTCACTTACTATGATCACCGGCGATCCGGCATTCGTTGATCAGACGGTAGTGCAGGCGGGCAACGGGTCGGTTTTTTTTATAGATGCCTTTGATGTTGGCTGGTCTGTTGTGGAACTGAACGGGCTGACGCTCAGAAACGGCCAGGGTACTTATTGGCCCGAATTCTTTTTTGATAGTCTGTACCACGGTGGAGGCATCTGTGCTCATCTGTCTCATGTCTTTCTGAGAAATATGGTGATTGCCAACAATTCGGCAGATGAGGGGGGTGGTATTGGAAATCTCTGGAGTTATATATACACGGACAATGTGGTTCTGAAGGAAAACTATGCCTCAATGCAGGGGGGAGGGTATCATGGAATGCAGGGAACCTGCCTGCTGACCAACTCACTGATAACAGGTAATGTGTGCAGTGATTATGGAGGAGGTGTAATGTCCGAGGCGGCATCTGTACAAATGGTTAACTGCCGGATTATTGGAAATCAAGCCGATCGGGGCGGGGGTATTTTTTCAAGTGGCTATGATCTTATTTTATCGGATTGTCTTATCCAGGCCAATCAGGCACAGTTGGAGGGAGGCGGGATTGTTATGACGTGGTGGACTGCGGCGCCTGTACCCGGAAATCCGGAGTTGTATGGTGATGTGAAATTTGTGAACCTTACCATATGCGGCAATTCGGCCCCTTTGATTGGTGGTGTAATCATTGTCTTTGATACGGAAATATTTAATTCGGTGATATGGGGAAACACCTCCGCGCAGGTTTCAAACTCAGCAACGCTTTCGGTTTATTATTCCGACATTGAAGGCGGACTGGCCGGTATTCAGAATTATGGCGTTATTGCCGATTATGTGCAAAACATAGATGTTTATCCCCAGTTTGCCGATACGCTTACAGGGGATTATTCCCTTCGCAGGGGAAGTCCTTGCGTAAACGCGGGAAAGCCTGACACAACGGGGCTTTTCCTTCCGGATTATGATCTGGCAGGCAAAGCAAGAATAGTGCGGGATACCGTGGATATGGGCGCTTATGAATTTCAGTTCCGGAGAAAGCTTGAACTGAAAGCTTTCATGGAGGGACCCTATAATGTTTATTCGGGTAATATGGAAAACCATCTTTTTGCTTTGCATTGCCTGCCTGAAAATCAACCTTTCAATGTCGCTCTTCCTTATTTTGGCAACCCGGAGCCGGCATGGTACTACCAGGGGAATGAAAAGGCGGCTTCTTTGAACAACCCTGCGGTAATTGACTGGGTATTGGTGGAACTCAGGGAAACCCAATGGAAAAGCGATTCGGCATTTATTTCTCCGTCACGGAAACAGCAAAAGGCAGGTTTTATACTGGAAAACGGACAGGTGGTTGACACTGATGGGTTTTCACTTATAGAGTTAAACGACCCGGTATTCGACAGCGCTTACATTGCTGTTTTCCACCGCAATCATTTGGGAGTTATGTCAGCCCTTTCTGTTTTTATGGATGACTCAACCATCTTTTATAATTTTACTGATAGCCAAAGCAAAGCATACCAGATCAGTTCTGTATTTCCACCGTTAAATATTCCCGGACATAAGGAGATTGCCCCCGGGATATTCGGGTTTTTTGCCGCCGATGGCAATGCCGACTTCAGGATAACAGGGCCGGATAAAACCCAGATATGGGATATTCAGGCAGGCCAGACAGGATATCTCCCGGCCGATTTCAACTTAGACGGTTTTGTGAACAACAGGGACAAGAACGATTGCTGGCGTGGGAATAGCGGGGTAGGAGCAGACAGGGAGGAATAGCGGCCCGGAAGTCTGAAGGGTCTGATATTTATACAACAAACGGGATAAATTCCCGCATTTTGTTGAACCGGCAGTATCTGCCAAAAATCATCAACCATGGGGAGATTCCAATCTCGTTACGAGGGAGAGAGATATCTGATTTTGCCTTTCCGGTCACTCATGCTTGTTTACAATG
>JAFGME010000286.1 GCA_016927695.1 Bacteroidales bacterium | reverse complement strand
TTCAAAACACAAACAAGACTTGAGTTTACCATCGAAAATAATGGTGCAGAGCCGCACAATGCCATTACCGGCTAAAATATTTTCCCATAACCTCTCAGAGACTGTTGATAATTGGTTTTCTGATCCTGATGTGATGAATGAAAAATATATTTCCTGACAGCTTAATCCGTCCGTTCATTATGACTATCTTTGTACAAATACAACCATCATGAAGTCATTACTATTATCAGCATTATTTGTGGCCGGTTTCTGCGCCGTTTCCGGACAGGGTTTCGTCATTGACCATAACTGTACCGATGTCGGCCAGATACCTGCAAACTGGATTGAAAGTGTCAAGGAAAACATCAATTTCCATTACGCCCACACATCCCATGGAGAGCAATTGACTTACGGGCTTGCTCACCTTGAAGCGGAGAACCCCGACCTTGCCCATGAACTGCACTTCTGCCAGATTTGGGTGAACCCTGATGTTTTCACCATTTACGACGGTCAGGAAAGCGGGGATACCTACATAACCCCAGATCTTTACTGGGAAACACCCAATGGGTTGCAGATGACACATACCACTCTGACCAGCAACCCCGTACTCAACGCATCGGGCTGGGCCTGGTGCACACAGCTCGATTATTATGATGCAGGCCAGGTACAGGTATATCTTGACGCCATGGCTTCGCTCGAAGCAGATTTCCCGGATGTCAGGTTCGTTTATTTCACAGGAAATGCCCAGGCAACCGGTCAGGAAGGTTACAACCGCTTTATCAGAAACGAAATGATAAGGAATTTCTGCATTTCCAACGATAAGGTGTTGTTTGATTTTGCAGATATCGACTGCTGGTATAACGGACAGATGAACTCCTATCCTTACCAGGGTGCGGTTATTCCTGTTGAACACTCAGCCTATCACGGAGAAGACTGCGCCCATGCCAATGAATTATCCTGCATTACGAAAGGGTCCGCCTTTTGGTGGCTGGCTGCCAGACTGGCCGGATGGAACGGCACCCTGGGATGGTACGAAAACTCTTGCGCTGAGGAAGCGAAAATCCTTGTTAATGAGCGCCTTATCTGTGTAGCCACCCCCAATCATACCCATTTTTCCCTGAGTTTATTCGACATGAACGGCAGGCTTGTCTGCCGCCATCACTCAAGGGAAAGCAAACTGGAATTTGAAAAACCCGCCACAGATGGTTTTTACCTCATCAGTATCATTGCCGGAAACAATTGCTTTACAAAGAAAATTGCCCTGACGAGATAGAAAAATACAAATTCGTCTCACAGGATGATTTTGTGTTTCCGGAGGATGTTTACTTTGGGTCCCTGATAGGTAATTTTATATAATTTTGCCCCCAGTCTTAAAACACTTATGGCAATGACAGGGATATTTATCCGGATGGTTTACAGATACGCTTTCATCATCACAGTTTTATTACCGTTCATATCGGTTGCACAATATCCGGTGGTACAAAAGGGCAACAGCCGGATTTTTTCTGCCGGTGTCTGCAAGGCAGTAACTCCATGGGTGAATGAAAAGCCCAATTCATTTCAAAACCTTCGCTTACCTGCCCTTGCATACCCAAACATCGGAAAGCTTCAGGAAGTGTCCGGCGCCTTGTTTAAGGAAAAAGCCCCCCCTGAGTTTATCCTGCCCGTCAAACTTATCGATGGCATCAACGATCCGGGATTCTTCAGCATCACAGCTTATGTTGACCACGACACATTGTTTCCGGGCCATCTGCTGGATTACTCGTGCGGAGATCTCACCTACGACCTGGATGAAGGCTACAATCACACGGGAACCGACTTTTTCCTCTGGCCTTTCCCCTGGAAAAAAATGGATGACCAGGAGGTGGAAGTGGTAGCCGCCGCCCCGGGCATCATCATCTATAAGCAAGACGGCAATTTCGACCGGCATTGTGAACCCAACAGCGACCCATGGAATGCCTTAGCCATCCGTCATTCAGAAGGCTACACTACCTGGTACGGGCATCTTAAAGCCAACTCTCTTACCGGCAAAGAAACCGGCAATTATGTGGATGAAGGGGAGTATCTCGGAATAGTTGGCAGCTCAGGCAGTTCCCTGTCGCCTCACCTTCACTTTGAGGTGTACGACTCGCTTTACAACCTCATCGATCCTTTTGCAGGCCCGTGCAATCCTGACATCGGAGGGTCGATGTGGAAAGAACAAATGCCCTATAAGGAACCGTATGTGAATAAAATCAGTACCAACCACAAGGTACCGGTATTCCCCGGGTGTCCTGAAACCGAAAGCCCCAATGAATCCGACCTGTTCCGTATGGGCGACACCATCTTCCTCCTGAGTTACTTCAGCAACATGCAAACCGGAGACGATGTTTCAGTACGCATCAAACGACCGGACCAGACCCTCTGGGCCGAATGGAACTGGAACTCCCCATGGGAATTCTACACATCAACCTACCTCTATTTCTTTATTATCTTAAAAGAAGAAAAAGAAGGTAACTGGACCTACGAACTGACGTATAAAAACAAGTCGTACCTGCATGATTTTCATGTGTCTGAATCACAAGGACTTGAAAACACATTCCGGAATGACGAACCGGAGATTTTTCCCAATCCGGTGAAGGACAGGCTCATTGTTAAGTTTCCGTTCACTGATGAAAACAGGGAATTAAACATCATGGATGCGATGGGAATATCAGTGTTGAAAACGACGGTGGAAAAAGGAGAAAAGAAGGTGCAACTGGATGTCAGCGCCCTCGGAAGAGGTGTTTATGTCATCCGCATTCAGGAAAAAGAATTGCAGTTTTCTGAAAAATTAATTCTATATTAGCAGAAATATTTCTTAGGATGAAGATGAAAATGTACCGTTTTATAATACTTTGGTGGTTTGCCACTGTTATTATTGCCGGCTGTGATTCAAAAACAGTGAACACTGAAACCGAATACCTGAACAATGCTTCCCTCCAGTGGTTGCCGCTTACAGGCAATGAAACCCTGGTGTTTGAAAATGACACCAGCGCTCTGGAATTTCATGGTACCGGAGAGGAAACTTATTTTGAGAATGTCAGATACAAATCCGATCTGGAAGGCATGTTTAAGGTTCAGGAGAATTATTATGCCGATATGCAGAGAAGAACCATTCAATATGTTTCCGATTCAACCAATTATGTTTTCACCATTTTGCAGAAACGGTGCAAAGGCGATATCGGCGACTGGGATGAACTGTATGTAACCCTTTCTGACGGCTTTTATTACGAAAATGCAGTAAAGATCATCACATACAAAACAGCAGGTTTTGATTACGGCGAATCAATGATATACACTTCCCTGAAATTGGACGGTAAAAATTTCGCCAATGTCTATTATAACGAACAGGAAAGGCGACCCCAGAACCTTTATGTGAATAAAGCCCAGGGTATAGTAGGCTTCAACACCGTTTCAGATGATATTTGGACCATCAGTGTAAAAAAATAAATTCCTAGTTCACAAACGACTGCATATCATACAGTTTCCTGTAAACCCCGTTCTGTTTCAGCAATTCGGCATGGGTACCCCGTTCGGCGATCCTTCCCTGCTGTATCACCACAATTTCATCGGCAAACTGAACGGTGGAAAGCCGGTGGGCGATGATGACAGAAGTCCTGTTCACCAGCAATTTCTGCAAAGCATCCTGCACCAGCCTTTCCGATTCCGTGTCAAGGGAAGAGGTTGCTTCATCAAAGATGAGTACGGGCGGATTGCGTAACACTGCCCTCGCAATGCTGATCCTCTGGCGCTGCCCGCCTGAAAGTTTTGTGCCCCTGTCGCCGATAACCGACCGGTAGCCGTTTTCCATCTGCATGATGAAATCGTGGGCGTTGGCAATTTTTGCCGCTTCGATGACCTTCTCCTCGTCAACATCATCAAGGCCATAGGCAATATTGTTAAAAACAGTGTCATTGAAAAGGATAGACTCCTGCGTAACGATCCCCATCAAACCCCGCACATCGGAAATGATATAATCCCTTACATCCACACCGTCAATCAGGAGCTGCCCTTCGGTGCAATCGTAAAAGCGGGGCAACAGGTCCACCAGCGTGGATTTACCGCCTCCCGATGGCCCCACCAGCGCTATAGTGCAGCCTTTCGGAATGACAAGGCTGATGTTTTTGAGCACAGGCTCTTTTTCATAAGAGAATCCCACATGGCTGAATTCAATCTCCTTTTCAAAAGTCTTGATAGCTAATGCTCCCGGCTTTTCCACAATCCGTTCGGAAGCCTCTAACACGCTTTTTATCCTTTCCACCGAGGCGGCGCCCTTCTGCACATTGTAAACCGATTGTGT
>JAFGME010000285.1 GCA_016927695.1 Bacteroidales bacterium | reverse complement strand
CCTCTTTGCAGGTTCTGCTTCCGGGGGAGTATGGAAAAGCAATGACGGGGGGGTGACTTTCAAACCTGTGTTTGATAAACACAACCAGTCCATCGGGGCTGTAGCCATTGATCAGAATCATCCCGATACCCTCTGGGTTGGCACGGGCGAATCCTGGGTAAGAAACAGCGTTTCGTCAGGAGACGGCATTTACAAAAGCACGGATGGCGGAGAATCCTGGAAACACCTCGGACTGGAAGCCACTGAACGCATTGCCCGGATCCTTATCCATCCGGAGAACCCTGACATTGTTTATGTGGCCGCTATGGGACATCTCTGGAATGCCAATGCAGAAAGAGGGGTGTTCAGGACCAACGATGGCGGAAAAAGCTGGGAAAAGATACTTTATGTGGATGAAAATACAGGTTGTTGCGATCTGGCAATGGATCCCTCGGAGCCCGGAAGGTTGTATGCCGCCATGTGGCAGTTCCGCCGCTATCCGTTTTTTTTTGAGTCGGGAGGCTCCGGAAGCGGTCTGTATGTCACTGAAGACGGAGGAAAAAGCTGGGAAAAGTCAGAGAAAGGTTTTGCTGAAGGCCCCAGAGGAAGGATTGCTGTTTCAGTGTCCCCTGTCCATCCTGATATCGTGTATGCCCTCGTTGAATCGGATAAATCCACCCTTTACCGTTCCACAGATAAGGGGAAAAACTGGGAACAGGGTGAGAACTCCCTGGTGGCCGGAGAAAGGCCATTTTATTTTTCGTACCTCGTGGCTGACCCGGTGGATACAAACAGGGTTTACAAACCGGGATATACACTGAATGTGAGTGAAGACGGAGGCAAACATTTCAAAACGTCATGGTTCGCAGGCGGCAGTGTGCATCCCGACCTGCATGCACTCTGGATCAGCCGAAAAGACAACAACCTTCTTTATCTGGGTACCGACGGAGGAATCTATATCTCAAATAACCGGGGCAATACCTGGCGATTTGTCAGGAACCTGCCTGTTTCGCAGTTCTACCATGTAGCTGCCGACAACAAAGCGCCTTACAATGTTTACGGCGGACTGCAGGACAACGGCTCATGGATGGGACCCTCCGACAGCCCGGGAGGCATTCAGAATAAGGACTGGCAGAATATTGGCGGCGGCGATGGTTTTAATGCCTTTCCCGATCCTTATGATGACAACCTGGTGTACTGGCAGTACCAGGGGGGTAACATCAAAAGGAAATATGCGGCCTCCGGCGAAGTGAAAGACGTTAAACCGTATCCCGAAGAAAGCAGTGAGGAACTCCGGTTCAATTGGAACACCCCCTTTCTCTTCAGCCCTGAAAGAGATGTTATGTATGTGGGGGCGCAATGCCTTTTCAGGTCGTACAACAAAGGCGATACGTGGATCAGGATATCACCCGACCTGACTACCGATGATTCATTGAAACAACTTCAACATCTGTCGGGCGGCATCACCGTGGATAACACTACGGCAGAAAACCATTGTACAATCTATACGGTCAATGAATCACCGGTGGATACATCGGTAATCTGGGCAGGTACGGATGATGGAAACCTTCAGATTACCCGTGACGGGGGCAAAACCTGGAAGAATGTTGCAGGAAACATCTCAGGGCTTCCTGAACGAACCTGGTGTTCGTGTATCACCCCGGGGTGTTTTGCCGCAGGCACTGCCTACGCCACCTTTGACGGGCACAGGACAGGGGATAAAACGCCCTATATTTTTAAGACAGAAGACTACGGCCATTCCTGGGTTTCAATTGCCGATGAAAACGTGAAAGGTTATTGTTATAAGATCATCGAAGATATTGAAAACCCGGAGCTGCTTTTTCTGGGAACAGAGCTTGGGTTGTTTGTTTCGATTGACGGAGGGGAGGTCTGGTCGCAGTTCAGGGGAAACCTGCCGGATGTTTCCATACGCGATCTTTGTATCCACAGGGGGTCGAATGACCTGATCCTGGCCACGCATGGCCGCGGGATCATGATCATCGACGACATCACGCCCCTGAGACATCTTACAGGAGACGTGCTGGGCAGGGAGTTCGCTTTTCTTCCGGGCCGGCCTTACCTTTTGGGTTACAGGGACTGGGAAATGACCTTTGCCGGCGATGATGAGTTTACCGGGCCCAACCCGGAACAGGCCGTTATGATTACCTATTATCTCAGAAAGAGGCATATTTTCGGAGATATGTTTATTGAGATTTTCAATGCATCCGGGCAGAAAGTGAAAATACTTCCGGCAGGCATGAGGAAGGGCATCAACCGAGTGCCCTGGCGGATGAGGATGAAACCGCCGAGAGTGCCCGTTTCATCGCAGCTCGCCGTCCAGGCTTTGTACGGCCCGTCTTATCCTGCCGGTGAATACACCGTCAGGGTTACCCGGGGTGAAGAGGTGTCTGAGGATGTGATCAGGATCGGATACGACCCAAAGTTGCATCATAGCGCTGCCGATCGTATGCTTCAGCAGGAAACCCTGATGAAAGCATATTCTCTTCTGGAGGATCTCGCCTTTCTTGACCATCAGGCAGCAGAGATCCTGACACAATCGGCAAAGGCAGGTGAAATCGTTGGCAACAAAACCCTGGGCAGGAAGCTCACAGCCCTTTCAACAGAAATGGAGAGGTTCAGGAAGGAGTTATCGGCATCCACGGAGAGCGCAGGCATAACCGGAGAGGAAAAGCTGCGTGAAAAAATCGCCGGCATATATGGATCGGTGCTTGGTTACCAGGGCAGACCCACACAATCACAGGTCGGCATGCTGGAAACACTTCAGGCAGAGTTCAATGTAAAACGGGCTTTCCTCGACAGGGTGGCAGCAGATCAGTTGCCGGCCTTGAATGAAATGCTTGAGAAAGAAGGGATGAATGGTATTGTTTTGACTTCAGCGGAAACCTTTTTCGAGAAAGATTGAAAAAGAAAATCAATCGACCCGGAAAGGGAGTTCCCCGATATTTATGTTGTTTTCGCGGAGCAGATTCCTTGAATCGTCGATGAACAGTTTCATTTTGTCAAAGTCGGCCCGGTTGCTGAAAAATTCCGGATTGTCTTCAAACCGGGAGCAGGGCAGGATGTGGAAGCCGGTTTTTCCGTTTTCTGTTTTCCGGTAAACCCATGTGAGGTAATAACCTGCCTCATTGATAATTACATCATTTCCCGAGATCGTCATTTTCATTTCGAACAGGACACCGCCATCGCAGTATCTTTTTCTCTGGTTCGACACGAAATTACCCAGGGAGAAAACGATGAGGCTGTCCTTTTCAGGATGTTTCGTCCACATCATTTTTTGGATCACATGGGGGTGCGAACCGATGATGACATCCACCCCGCAGGAAAAGAGATGTGCCGCCATATCTTCCTGGTAACCGTCGGGCTGCTGCATATATTCAGCGCCCCAGTGCACAAAGGCAATGAGTATGTCAATACCCTTCGCTTTGGCAGCTTCTGCATCCTCCCGGATCAGATCTTTGTTGAGGAGGTTTACAATGGTGGGTTCAGGAACCGGAATGCCATTTGTTCCGTAGGTGTAGTTCAGAATTCCGGCGCTGATCCCGTTTTTTTCAAGGATCAGCAGGTTGTTTTGAATTTTTTCCTGTGGGTTCCTGAAGGTTCCTGTGTGCTTTATCTGGAGGGAATCCAGGACATTTATGGTGCGAATGATCCCTTTTTTGCCCCGGTCGCAACTGTGGTTGTTGGCTGTTACAAACGCATCGATGCCGGCATTTTTGGCTGCCACTGCAAGGGCATCGGGAGAGCTGAACTGCGGATATCCTTTAAAAGGCGGTCCGGCCAGGGTGACTTCCAGATTGGCCACGGCAAAATCCGCCCTTGTGAGATCTTCACTGATATACCTGAATACATCGTTATAATCATAGTTTTTCAATGAGTCGTTCCAGGCCGCTTCGATCTGCCCGTCGTGCCCCATGATGTCGCCGGCAAAAAGCAATGTCAAAACGGATGTATCCCTGCCCGGAGGCT